>JAPUKX010000146.1 GCA_027295435.1 Planctomycetota bacterium
GCCGCCATGACCAGCCAGCCCGACCGATGTCGCCGAATCGCTCATCAGCACCTCCAGACGAGCCGGCTATTAGGGGTAGACTTTGTGCCCATCAACCGGGCAGCTATTGGTTCGACCCGCCACTGCGGCGACGTTGGGGAATCAAGCGGGACATCGGGCCCGAGCGGGGCGGCGGTGCGGCCGGGACGGGCAGCGCTCCTTGGAGGCGGGCCGGCTCAGGGCGAGCTGACCTTCGCCACGCCCGATGATCACCACCGGCCGGCCCAGCTGCCTGCCTGCGAGAAGCCCCAGGCCCTTGAAGCGTTGCGGGCTCGCCACGACGGGACCTGTCCGCACTGCACGCAGGCCACAGCACACACCCACACCGTGTTTGGTGAAGGGAACCCCGATGCCGCGCTAATGTTCATAGGCGAGGCTCCCGGCGAAGAGGAGGACCGCACTGGCCGACCGTTTGTCGGGCGGGCCGGGCGGAAGCTGGATGACATCATCAAGGCGATGGGCTGGCGGCGAGAGGAGGTCTACATCGCCAATGTGCTTAAGAGCCGCCCCCCGGGAAACCGCACCCCGTTGGCCGGCGAAGTGGAAGTCTGCACGGAGTTCCTGGCCGAACAGATTCGCATCATTCGACCCCAGGTGATTGTCGGCCTGGGCAGCCCGGCAACGAAATGGCTGCTGGGCACGAACCAGGGCATTACACGCCTCCGCGGCCAATGGGCGGCCTACACCGACGGCGCGCTTTCCATCCCGGTCATGCCCACGTTTCACACGGCCTATCTGCTGCGAAACTACACGGCTGAGACTCGCGCCAGGGTGTGGTCAGATATGCAGGCGGTCATGGCTGTGCTGCGACCGCTTGATGCACGCACCGAGCGGTAGGCGAGTTTTTCCCAAATCGCCAAGAACCACAACCGCGGTTGCTACGGAATATCGGGCGTACGGCCAACCCGGACGTAGGCCCTGTGGATGGCCTGACATTGCCCCCCCACATAGAGCCCGTCGTCGTATCCCATTCGGCGACGGGCTCATTCTTTTCTCAACCCCGGCCCCAAGCCCAAGCCCCACGCCTCTGTCCTATCTTCGCACGATCAGCGTGACCGGGCCATCGTTGATGAGGTTCAGCAGCATCATCGCCCCGAACACGCCGGTGGCGACCGGCAATCCGTGCTCGCTGCCCATGCGCCGGGCGACGCGTTCGTAGAGGCGTCGTCCGAGGTCAGGCTCGGCGGCCTTGACGAAGCTTGGCCGATTGCCTTTCGCACATTCGCCGACCAGGGTGAACTGGCTGATCAACAGCACTTCGCCGCCGATGTCCGCAACCGAGCGGTTCATCTTTTCCTGCTGGTCAGGAAAGATGCGCAGCTGCGCCAGCTTTTTTGCCATCCAGTCCGCCTGCTGCTCGGTGTCGCCGCGCTCGATAGCCAGCAGCACGCACAGTCCCCGGCCGATGTGCGCGTGATGGCCGATCGCCTCCACGGTCACCGAAGCTTCACGGACGCGCTGGAGCACCGCGATCATGGTTGGTCCAGCTCGTCTGCTTGCTTGAGGCCCCAGGCGAGAGGGAAGCGGGGCAAGCCTGCTGGCGAAACTGGCTGGCGGCCGAGCATGGCAGATGCCTCGATGCCTTCGCTAGAGTAATGCGATGGCCGCGCTGCTGACCATCGCGATCCCCCGTTCGTCATACGCCTGGCGGTAATCGATCAGCTCAACCGCGTCGGGCTCGGTGAGCATGAGTAGGGCAGCCATATTGCCGATGCTGCACCACCGCGTGGGATTCTTGTTCCACTCGAAGCCGGCAAGGAATGTTTCAGGATCGCCGGTAAGGAAATTGGCCAGCATGTCGCGATCGTGCTGCTCCACGTCGATACGGCGTTGCTCGTCTACCGGCCGGGGCTCGCCGAACTGCAGCCCGACGTGGCTCAGGTCGCTGGAGGCGATGAAAAGCGTGTCGCCTCCGACCTCATCGAGCGCCTCACGCAGCGCTTCGACTAGCTGTGGCCCGGTTACCCGCCCGCCGTTGTGCGAATCGTCCTTGATCATCGGGATCAGCGGATCAGGGATCAGGGCCGCCACCAGCGGAACGGTGCCGAAGAAATACTGAATCCATGGCAGGTGAAGCTGGATGGAGTGTTCGGCGAGATGGTCGAGCTGGTCGATGACCACCGGCCGTCCCAGGCGCTGAAGAAGTTTTGCAACCACAACGGTGTCGGCCGGGCACCGCCCGATCGGCGAATCGAAGCCGTATTCTGACAGCACGACGCCGTCGCCGAGCCCGAAATGATTGGTGCCGAGGCTGACGACGCGATCGGGGGTGTCGAGGCCCTTGAGGCAGCAGTACGCAGCTGCATAGTTGGGCCAGCCGCGCTCATAGTCCAGATGGGGTGCGACGATTCCGATGGCGGGCGCTGTGAGGTCCGGTGGATCCGTCTGCTGCAAGTAGCCTTCAATCGCCTTGCGGCACTGGGCCTCGGTGTCGCCCATCGCGCGCGACGCGGTGGGGGGAAATGCGCCTTGGGCGTGCAGCTTGTCCTTCAGGTCAGCCTCGAGTCGCTCGAAGGTGGGGCCCCACAACAGGCCGACCTGATCGAGCCGCCTGGCCAGCTCGATGACCTGGTTCAGATTGCCGTTGAGCAGGTCCGCGATCTCGGCGATCGACCGTTCGCCGCGGAACTGCTGCATGATCGGCAACGCCTGGGCCGGCACAACCAGCGTCTGCCGCACCAACATCGTCGGGTCACGCAGAGCAACGAACGGCTTGCCCTGCTTCACGACGGGCCGCGGCTGAACCGGGCGAAGATGCGGTCGGCGAATGTGCTCGGGAAGCGCGTCGTGCGTCATTGCTTCGATCACCACGCCAACAGATACGAACGGGTGGGCTGGGGCAGTCTCCTCGGACATATCGAGGATACTGCTATTGGGTCGCCCCGGACAAGGTGCCCGGCGGGGTTTGAGTTGCGGCGGCAATGGCAAACAGGTCGAACCCGGCCCCGAAACGCAGGGGGCTGCCGCTCATGAGCCGGATCAGGCCGGTCACCCAGCGTGGGACCCGGGGCCTGTACAGTCCCAGAACCCCAAAACCGCTGAGAATCCTGAGAAGATACGTCACTGCTGAGTCCTTCACAGCGCCGATTTGGGCATATCTCCGCCATGATTTCTGGCCGAATCCTGTCACGTGATGTATGTCTTGGTTAGAATATGGGCCTTCGTACGGTGGTGGTGCCCGGCGATCCTCAGACGCGTAGGGCGGTCGCCGACCCGATGGCGGCGTCAATCGGAGTTTACATCTCTAGAATCTGCACTGGTGGGAGACTTCATCGTGATCAGCTTGAAGCGAAACGTGACGGGTTTGGTATGTCTTGCCATCGCGCTGGCCGTGTGGGGATGCGGGGCGGGTGAGAATCAAACGTCAACAGACGTTGAAGGTGGCTCCGGGGGGGCCTCGACGGAGCCTGCGGAAGGAACCGCGGCACAGGCGAATCCTTCGCCCAACGAATCCCCGCTGACGGTTGAGGCCACGTCACCTCTTCCGCAGACGACCCTTGGGACCGCCGAGCAAGCTAAGGCGACGACTCGTCCCAACCCCGCCGATCCAGGCAACCCGTCAACTGCCCCTACCGCCTTGATTGTCATAGTCGAGCCGGCCTCGCTTGACCTGGGCACGGCGGGGGTCAATGAGTCCGCCAAGGGAACCGTTCGGCTGGTCAACACCGGCGACAAGCCGATGACCATCACTGATTGTAAGAGCTCCTGCGGGTGCACGACGACGAAGTGCCCCAAGGGGCGGAGTTTACAGCCGGGTGAATCGGCCGACGTTGAGGTCAGCGTTACTACCGGAGCCAAAGGTCGGGTGATCTCCAAGACCGTCACCTTTATTGTGGAGGGCCAGCCGCCGCTGAGGCTGCCCGTACGAGTCGAGGTCATCGCCTATGTGTCAATTGAACCGTTGAAGATCAGTCCGGAATCGCTGCCCGATGGACGAATCGTTCTTCGGGCGATTGACGATGAGCCGTTCCGCGTCCTGAGCGTGAGCCCGGAGGTTTTCGCGCAGTTCGATGAAGACGCTCGTGTTGAGCACGAGTTGTTTCTACTGTGGGATACGTGGCGCGACCTGGGCAGTGAACCGAAGCTGAGTTTCACGCTTGATCACCCCAAGGTCAAGCAGGTGCAGACCCTCGTGCGTGATAGCGCCAGATCCCGCATTCTGGACAAGGCCGCCGCCACCCGTCCGGCCGCAGCCCGGCCGGCGAACACGCTCAAAGGGCTCGACCCGCATTTGTCGGTGGCCCTCAAGAACGGTGATGTCCAGGCAGTGAACGAGATCCTGGAAAAGGGGACCGATGAGAAGACGCGGGACGACATGTTGGCTGTAGCCTCCAAGTACGGCCGAGTTGAGATGATCCAGATCCTGCTTGATGCCGGTGCGAACGTCGAAGCGCCCGATGCGCGCGGGCGAACGCCGCTGATGTCGGCCGTGCAGTCGCGCAACGGCCAGGCGGTTCAAGCACTGCTGGCCAACGGGGCCGATGTAAATGCTCACGACCCAGACCGAGGCGGGACCGCGCTGGCGTGGGCGTCGGGGCCGTTCGGCGACCTGGCGATGGTCCAGGCATTGCTGGCCGCCGGGGCGGACGTCAATGTCTCGGATAAAGGGGGCATGACGCCTCTGTTGTGGGCGGCCGGCTTCGGCGATGTGGCGCGGGTTGAGACCTTGGTGGAAGCTGGAGCGAATCTCCAGGCCAGCGACAGCACGGGCGGCGCCACGCCGCTGATGTATGCCGCGAGGACCGGGTCGCTCGAATCGCTGCACGCGCTTCTGAAAGCCGGCGCGGTGCTCCAAGAGAAGGGCCGCCAAGGCAAGACGGCCCTGGCATGGGCCGCGGCGAGGGGCACCCCCCCAAAGCTCCAGGCCCTCATCGACGCCGGGGCCGATGTCAACGCCCGCGATAGTCGCGGATGGACCCCGCTGGACTATGCTCGCAATCGGCGTGACGCCAGGGGCAAGGAAATCGTGCAGATTCTTGAGCCGCTGACAGCCCGCGAGGAAGCAGACGCTTCCGAATCGCCGGACGAGTGATTCGTACAGCGGGGCCTGGTTCCCGTCCGGTGAACTCCCGTTCGTAGCGACTGGGGGGCAGCGGCCCACCACCGGGCAGGCGGGTTGGGGCGAACAGGGGCCGTCGCGGCTGCCCGCTCCTACGTTCTACACGGCGATGAGACGCTATCATGCGGGCCCTCCATTGGTGCCACACATGGGGTTGTTGATATGACTACTGCCATCTCTGCGACTTCCTCCACCTCCCGGACAGCGACACCGTACGACGAGCTGATCGGCCTGGTGCGAGAGGCCAACCTGCTGGGAGCAACCGCGTCCCTGCTTGGCTGGGACCAGGAAACCATGATGCCCAGTGGGGGGCTGGCCTATCGAAGTGACCAGCTCGCCCAGTTGGCCCGCATCGGGCACGGCCTGGCCACCGACCCGCGGATCGGCGAGCTTCTGTCGGTGTGCGAAGCTGATGAAGGTCTAACCGGCGAGGCCACCAGCCTGCCTGCGGTCAACCTCCGCGAGATCCGCCATGAGTACGACCGTCGCACGAAGCTGCCCACCGCCTTGGTTGAGGAGTTGGCTCACACCACCAGCCTCGCCCAGCATGAGTGGACCCAAGCCAGGAAGGCCTCAGACTTCGCTCGATTCCGACCCTGGCTGGAGAAGGTCGTCGATCTGACCAGGCGCAAGGCTCAGTGCTTCGGTTGGCCCCAGGACGGGGAGGCGTGGGACGCCCTGGCGGAGGACTATGAGCCGGGCTGCACCGCTGCTGAGGTCAAAACGGTCTTCACATCCCTGCGACCGCGCCTGCAAAGCCTCATCAGCGAGCTGTCCGCAAGCTCCAAGAAACCATCGAATGCTTTCAATGAACTCAAGCTGCCCGTCGAGAAGCAGGAAAGGTTCGTCCGATTCGTCGCCGAGCAGATCGGGTTCGACTTTTCGCGTGGCCGGCTGGATCGCTCAACCCATCCATTCTGCAGCGGCACGCATTGCAACGATGTGAGGCTGACCACGAGATTTCACGATGCGAACGTCAACGACGCCCTCGGCTCGACGATGCACGAGTCCGGCCACGGCATCTACGAGCAAGGCTTGCCCGGCGAGCACATTGGCACGCCGATGGGCGCCAGCGTCTCGCTGGGAATCCACGAGAGCCAGAGCCGAATGTGGGAGAACCAGGTCGGCCGATCGCGGGCGTTCTGGGTCTGGTGCCTCCCGAAGCTCAAGGATTTCTTCGGTTCGGCGGTGAATCGCCAAAGCCTCGACGAGGTATACGGGGCCGCCAACATCGTCCGGCCTGACTTGATCCGCGTCGAGGCCGATGAGGCGACGTACAACATGCACGTCATGATCCGCTTCGAGATCGAACGCACCCTGATGAGCGGTGAGCTTGCTGTGGCTGACATCCCCGGCGTGTGGAACGAGAGCTATAAAGACTACCTCGGCGTGGATGTGCCCGATGATCGCCGCGGGTGCTTGCAGGACATCCATTGGTCGATGGGCTCAATCGGTTATTTCCCCACGTATACGCTTGGCAACCTCTATTCAGCGCAGTTCTTTGAGAAGGCGGCCGGGGATATCGCAGACCTGCATCAGCAGTTTGAGCGTGGCGAGTTCGGTCCGTTGCGGGAGTGGCTCAATGCGCAGATCCATGCTCACGGCCAGCGCTACCGCGCCGCCGACCTGTGCAGACACGTCACCGGCAAACCGCTCACCGCCGATCCGCTCATGCGGCACCTGGAAGGCAAGCTGCGTCCACTGTATGGGCTGTGATTCGCCTGAACCGTGGGCGGAGATGACGGCGGTGGGCCCCAAAACAGCGGATGGCGTCCGCGGCTTAGCATTGAACATCCTTCGTGGAGCAGTGGATGGCAATCGGCAATCCCCGTCAGCGCGCGATTGTCGCCTTGCTTTTGCTTGTGCCGGTGCCGAGCTTCGGGACATGGATGGCTATGGTTCAGGCCGAAGGTCCAATCGGTCAGACCATCTTCTTTGCCGCCAAGCTCTGGGTTTGTGTATTGCCCGTGGCGTGGCTGGTGCTCATCGACAAGCGCAGACCGGCGCTGCCGATTCCAAGAAGAGACGGAATGGTCGCGGCGATCGTCAGCGGATCACTGTTCTTCCTCGCCATCGCGATCGGCTACTGGTTCCTTGGACGGCGTTGGATCGATGCCCAGTTCATGCGCGATCGGGCGCATGAGATCGGGCTGTCCACCCCGGTTCTGTACCTCCTGGGTGCGGTCTACTGGTGCACGATCAACTCGATCCTGGAAGAGTACGTCTGGCGGTGGTTTGTGGTTACGCGCTGTGAAGTGCTGATGGGCCGTGTGCCCGCGGTGATTGTGTCAGGCCTGTTGTTCACCCTTCACCACATCATTGCCCTGAACGTCTACTTCGACGGTCGTGTCACCGCGTTGGGGGCGTTGGGGGTGTTCATCGGGGGTGCGACTTGGTCGTGGCTCTATCTGCGATACCGCAACATCTGGGCCGCCTATGTCAGTCACGTCTTTGCCGATGTCATCATCTTCATCATCGGTTGGCAGATCATCTTCGCCGCCGGGTAAGGCCCGTAGCGCGGCGCTGCGCTGGCTCGCCGGGTGGCGCGCCCCAAGGGTCACTGTTCGCCCCAGAGCGATCATTTCCGTCTTGACGATTTGGCCGCCACTTTCCTTGACGTCTTCTTCGCGCGTGACTGGCTGATCCGGGCCACCTTTTTCCTTGCGACCATAGGCCGCGCCGGCTTCTTGGTTTTCGATGGTTTCCTTGAAGCGGTGGCTGGCTTTGTCGCTACCGCAGCCCGTGTCGGTTTCTTCTTGGTCGATCGTTTCTTCCTTGCGGGCGCCTTGGCTGGGGGCGTCTTGGCGACCTTCAGTTCTTTGATCGTCGATGATTTCGTGATCGTGCGGGCTGTGCTTCGGGGCGTCTTGGCGACCTTCGGTTCTTTGATGGTCGATGATTTCCTGATCGTGGGGGCTGTGCTCTGGGGCGTCTTGGCGAGCTTTGGTTTGGTGGTGGGCGTTGAGACGATCATCGGGCGGGTCTTCGGTTTCGCCGTCGGAGGCCGCGTCGGCTTCTTTGGCTCCGCGCGATGCCAGGGCACCGTCACCACGCCCAACAGTTTGGCTCCGTCGGCAATCGCCAGCGATCGGCTTTGGAGTGACTCGCCTTTCCAGGAAGCCTTGGGTCCCAGCCGCACTTGGCCGTCGGTCTCGACGTTCCCCTCCATGACCCCTTCACAGACAATGCCGTCACCGGACTGAATCCGCTTGGCGGCGACCCGACCCCGTTTGGTGATTCTGATCTTCCCACAGGTTTGCAGGTCAAAGACCGGTGTATAGGACTTCACCACGACGTCCTCGACCTTGATCGCCTTGTTGCAGCCGGGGCAGGCCGTGCTCAACGTGCGCAGAGATACCCGCAACCTGTGGCCGCATATGTAACATCGTACGGTTCGCGTCGCCGCCGCTTTGGCCATCCCGATGTTTCCGCACAGGGCAACTGGAGTCACCCGGGCGACGAGTCGCCGGCTGCAGTGCCGTGTCCGTCGCCGGATACAGGATCCAGCCCGCTACTTGACTCTGGCCGTCTGGGGCTGTGCGGTCAGCTTGGGTTCGGTGGCGGAGCTCGCTCTGGAGGCCTCGGTCTTGCCGTCCAGGCCGATGCGGACGTGTCCGTCGACGGCCGCGCCGTCAGCCATGGTCATCCTGGTGGACACGATGTCGCCGGTGATCCGGCCGCTAGCCTTGATCTCCACCCGCTCGCTCGCCTGGACGTTGCCCTCGATATGGCCTTCCACGGCAACTTCCTTCCCGGTCACGTTGGCCTTGCACGTCGAGCCGTCGGCGATGAAGACCTTCCCCTTGGACTTGATCGATCCCTCAATGCATCCGAGCAGCTTCGCGGCGGACTCGAAGGTCAGATCGCCTTTGAACTTCGCGTCGGGTCCCAGGATCGTGCTGTATTCGGCGGTTGCCTCGGCCATGGCGTGTTCTCCTGTACGGATTTCGAGAGC
>JAPUKX010000147.1 GCA_027295435.1 Planctomycetota bacterium
TGGCCAGGGAGCCGAAGATGATGGCGATGACACCGATGACCATCGGCCAGGCGGACGGCCGCTGCGGCATCTCGCCGGGGTCAACCGGCGGCGTCATGAGAGCGGGCGGCGGCAAGTCAGTTGCGCTCATGCAATTGCCTCTTCTGCCCTGGGCACTTGAATCGGGTACCCGGCCGACTTACGGTCAAAACTGACGCAGAAACCTCGCGTCGTTCTCGAACAGCCAGCGGATGTCCGCGATGCCGTACCTGCGCATGGCGATCCGCTCGATACCCCAGCCGAAGGCGAAACCGGTCCATTGCTCCGGGTCGTAGCCCACGGCCTGGAACACGTTGGGATCAACCATCCCGCAGCCACCCATCTCGGTCCACTGCCACCGGCCCTTGACCTTCATCTTCATATCCACCTCAGCAGAGGGCTCGGTGAAGGGGAAGAAGCTTGGGCGCATGCGCACCTCGGCTTGTGGCCCGAAGTACGCCCGGGCAAACTGAAAGAGGGTCGTCTTAAGATCGACCATCGTCACGTTTCGATCGACGTAAAGCCCTTCGACCTGATGGAACATGCTGTAGTGGGTGGCGTCGTGCGTGTCCGGGCGATACACCCGGCCGATGGAGATGATCTTCAGCGGCGGCTTGGTCCTGGCCATGGTTCGGATCTGCACCGTCGAGGTCTGGCTGCGAAGCATGAGCCCGCCGGCCAGAAAGAAGTTGTCACGCGGATCGCGGGCGGGGTGGTCCGGAGGGATATTCAGCGCCTCGAAATTGTGCCACTCGTCCTCGATCTCCGGTCCGTAGGCGACGCAAAACCCCATGCGGGCAAACACTTCGGTGATCTCGTCGATCGTCTTGCTGATCACGTGCCGGCGGCCGAGACCCATGGGGATGCCCGGCTCGGTGACATCGATGATCGGCCCCTTACCGCGTGGGGCTTCGCGTGCTAACAACGCCCTCTTCTCGCCGAAGGCCGACTCCAGAGCGGTCTTCACCTCGTTGAGCCGCTTCCCCACCGCCGGCCGATCCTGCGACGGCACCATCTTCATCGCCGGCCCAATCGCTTTGAGCCGCCCCTTCGTGCCCAAGTAGGTGATCCGCCAGCGCTCCAGCGCATCGGCGTCGGCGACGTTTTGGAGCTGGGCCAGGCCGGTGGACTCAAGCTCGTGAAGTTCGTCGAGCATGGGCCGGGCAGTGTAGCGACAAGGCGGTGGGCTGCTGAACCGACGAGGCGCCCCGGCGGGCGACCGTCGCCGCATACCCAAGGCCAAACCCCTCGCCCTTCCGGGCGAGGCTATGTCCCGCTGGTGTCGCTGGTGTCTTGAGACTTCTGGGGCGCAGCAGCCTCAGCCGGCTTGGCGTCGGCTTCGTCCTGGGCGGCAGCACCTTTGCGGAGCCGGGCGGCGAAGGCGGTACGGTTGTCGGCTTGTTCCCGACGCCTGGATTCGCCTCCGCCGATCTGCGGTCCTTCTTCCTTGCCAACCAGTTGCAGTTGCACCAGATCAGCCCCGTCGCCGAGGCGATGCTTGCCGAGCTTGACGATGCGAGTGTAACCGCCGTTCCGGCGCGCGAACATCGGCGCAATCGTCGTCATGATGTGCTGCACCAACCGGGGGCTCTTGCGCAGCTCGCCGTAGCGGTTGAACTCGATCTCGCTTTGATCGGGCAAATCGAAGTAGGGGTTGCTCTTTCGGGCGTCGGGTACGTTCGGGTGCGCCACCCAGGCATGGATTCGCCGATCGTTGATCCTGGCCTCGATCTGCCGGCGGGCGCGGAGGGTGCCCCTCTTGGCGATGGTGATGATCTTCTCGATGAAAGGTTGAACCGCCTTCGCCTTGGGTAGCGTCGTTTCGACCCGGCCATGCTCGAACAGCCCTGCCGCCAAATTGCGAATCATCGCCCGGCGGTGCTCTTCGTCACGGCTCAGATGTCTTCCGAAGACACGGTGACGCATATGAAAGGACTCCTGGAAGATTGCCGGAGGTGAGGCTTTGCAGAGCTACGCTTGCACTGGACCTTCGGGAAGTCGCATACCGAGGCTGAGCCCAAGCTCTTCGAGCTTTCGCTTCACCTCACGAAGAGACGTTTTGCCGAAGCTGCGTACCGCCAATAGATCGCCCTCATCTTTTTGCACCAGCTCGCGGATGGTTCGGATGTCGGCCGTTTCCAGACAGTTGCCGGCTCGAACCGAAAGATTCAGATCGCTGATGGGCATGATGAGCTTGCGGACGAGCTCTTCATCCACGCTGGCGGCGGCGCTGGCCTCGGCGGACACCTGCTCGACGCCCAACTCGAAGTACTGTACGAAGGGGTTGAGGTGCTTGCGAAGGATCTTCGCAGCCTCCACCAGGGTCGTTTCAGGTGACATCGTGCCATCGGTCCAGATGTCCATGATCATTCGGTCGAAGTTGGTCCTCTGGCCGACGCGGGTATCCTCGACGCGGTAGCGAACGCGCTGCACGGGGCTGAACACCGCATCGATGGCGATCTCGCCGATGACCTGCTCCTCGCCCTGGGCATACTGCTCCGACGCCGGCTGATAGCCTCGGCCCTTGGCGACGCGCATTTCAGCCTCGAAATCAACCTCCTCGGCCAGCGTGGCGATGACGTGATCCGGATTGTGAATGGTCACTGCGGTATCGGCTTCGATGAGATCCGCCGTGACCTCCCCGGGCCCGGTCGCCGCGAGGCGCATCGTCTTGGACTCGTCGCTGTCGAGGCTCACCACCAATCCTTTGAGGTTGAGGATGATGTCGACAACGTCCTCCAGCACCCCAGGCAGGGTGGAGAACTCGTGCTCAACGCGCTCGATTCTCGCGCTGACGACGGCTGCCCCCTGGATACTGGACAGGAGGATTCGGCGGAGGCTGTTGCCGACCGTCGTGCCGAAGCCTCGCTCGAACGGCTCCACGACAAACCGTCCAAAAGTTTTCGTGCGTGAACGATCATCCACGCGCACCTGGGCCGGCAGCTCCAGCCCTCGCCATCGAACATGCATCGTCTCTGCTCCAATCGCTCAGCAGTGTCTCCATCGAATGTCCCGCGGGGTATCGGAGATCAGGCAGGTCCTGCTGATCGACCTGCAGGCTCCTTCTTTCCCGGGGGGAACGGTCATCGTCATCGATCGGGGATTGATTGTAGAGGCCCGGAGCTGGGCGACCAAGGCCTCAGCAAAGCCTGTATTTTCTCGTCGTGCCTCCATCAGATCGCGGTTACACCCGCCGCCTCTTGCGAGGCCGGCATCCATTGTGGGGCGTCGGCGTGTGATCCTCGACGGCGCTGACTCTCAGTCCATTGGCCTGCAAGGCGGTGATGGCCGACTCTCGCCCGCTGCCGGGGCCTTTCACGTGAACCTCAATCTCCCGCATACCCATTCGTCTGGCCTTGACCGCCACCTTCTCCGCGGCACGGGAGGCGGCAAACGGCGTGGCCTTGCGGGCACCCTTGAACCCGACGGTCCCGGCTGAATCCCAAGCCAGCGTCTCACCGTCGATGTCGGTGATGGTGATCATCGTGTTGTTGAACGTCGCCTTGATATGGGCGATGCCCTTGATGACGTTCTTGCGGATCTTCCTTTTCTTCGCCATGGATAAACGACCTCTTCGCGACCGTTAGTTCTTACCCGCCAACCCTTCAATCGTTCAGACCGCGATCGGCCTGCCAACTTGTCACCCCGCAATTGAACACGCCCAACCGCAGGACGGAGAGATTGTTGCTCTAGTGGCCCCTCACACCCTTCTTGCCAGCGACCGTCTTCCTCTTTCCCTTCCGGGTACGAGCGTTGCACCGTGTGCGCTGGCCACGCACCGGGAGTCCCCGGCGATGGCGCTCGCCGCGATAGCTACGGATGTCCTTGAGACGCTGAATGTGCTGCTGCACCTGGCGGCGAAGCGCACCTTCAATAATGTATCCCGCATCAATAATGGATGCGATCTGGCTGACTTCCTGGTCCGTGAGTTCTGACGATCGCTTTTCGGGAGAGATTCCCGCTTCGGCCAGGATATCGTCGGCGGCCTTCGGGCCGATGCCGTGGATATACCGCAAGCAATAGCGGATCTTCTTCTTCTCGGGAATGTCTACGCCGGCAATACGTGGCACGCTACTGCTCCAATCTTAGGCTCGCCCACGGCCTCAGGCCGCCTTGGCGGATTCTCGTGCCAATCGGTGGTCCCGCATGGTCATTTCTGTCGTTGCTTGAGTCGCGGATTCTTCTTGTTGATGACGTACCGTCTTCCCTTGCGAATGACGATCTGGCAATCCTTGGTGCGCCTCTTGATGCTGCTTCGAACTTTCATCGTGAAATCAGGGGCAGGTGACAGGTGAAAGGATTCAGGCCAATAGCCGATCGCTAGCGCCTAGTGCCGATACGTGATTCGTCCCTTGGTCGTATCATACTGGCTCATTTCAACGGTCACCCGATCGCCGGGCAGGATGCGAATGAAGAACTTGCGCATCTTGCCGCTCACGTAGGCGAGGATGACGTGGTCGTTCTCGAGCTTCACCTTGAACCTGGCGTCTGGCAACGCTTCCGTGACTTCGCCCTCAAGGGTGATCTTTTCCTCTTTGGCCATCGGCGTGCTGATTGTCTGTCCTACAGTTCGGTGACGGCACCGGCCCGCCTGGATAACCCTAAGCGCCCGCACGCCACGGCCCTGTCGCCAATCCGGCGAGCCGGGGAGTATACCCCTTGGCGGGCAGTTCTCAAGCCTCCGGCCGGAGCCGATGGAACCCGGTCGGTCATGCGTCAGCGTCTCGGCCCGCGAATCCGCTGCGGGCGTCCGTGGTCGCCGGCACTGAGGAAGCCAGAGTAATTGCGCATCAGCAGGTTCGCTTCGATGCGTTGAATCAGGTCCAACCCAACGCTGACCACGATCAGCAGGCCGGTTCCGCCGAGGAAGCTGGCCACGAGAAAGGGAATCTGCATCTGCCTGGCGACGATCGCGGGGATCACCGCGATGATCGCCAAGAACCCCGCCCCGACATAGGTCACCCGCTCCATGACGGCTTCGAGGTACTCCGCGGTCCGCGGCCCCGGACGAAGCCCCGGAATGAAGCTGCCGTGATCGCGTAGCTGCTTGGCCATCTCCTCCGGGCTGAACACCACAGTCGTCCAGAAATAGCTGAAGAAATAGATCAGGATGATCTCGCAGATCACATAGGGATAAGCGCCGATCTGGACATTGTTGGCCAGAAAGCCGGTGACGCTGGGCCACCAACTCCACCAGCTATCCGGAGGCGTAAGCGAGGCTTGCTGGCTCATCCACCCGAAGATCGCCGAAGGGAAGATCATCAGCGAGCTGGCGAAGATGATCGGCATGACGCCGGCATGGTTGACTCGAAGCGGCAGGTAATGGCGTTGGCCTCCGTAGACCTTGCGACCCCGGGTGTGCTTGGCCTGTTGAATGGGGATGCGGCGCTGGGCCACGGTGATGAGGATGGCGCCGGCGACCACAAACACAAAGGCCGCGGAAAGAAAGAGCAACCCCATCACGCCCAGACCGCGAGTGTCCGCCTGCTGGCTCGGATCGAAGTTCGTCACGATCCAGTTGATGGCGTTGGGCATGCGCGAAATGATCCCCGCGGTCAGGATCAGCGACACACCGTTGCCGATGCCATATTTGTCGATCTGTTCACCCAGCCACATCAGGAACATGCTGCCGGCGGTCAGCGCGGTCATCCCGGCGAAGAGAAACAGCAGGTTGTTGGGCGCGGTGGTGAACGTCGCCTGGACCAGTCCCTGAGCCTGCATGTATTTGAGCCACATCAGCGACTGGATGAAGCACAGACCCACCGTCGCATAGCGGGTCCACTCGGTAATCTTCTGCTGGCCGGTGGCCCCCTCCTTCTTCAGTTCCTGAAGGCGCGGCACCGCCGTCTGAAGGAGCTGGAAGATGATCGCGGCCGTGATGTACGGCATGATCCCCAGGCCGAAGATCGTGGACCGGCCGAAGTCACCGCCGGTAAAAATGGAGGCGTATTCGATAAACCGCCCGAACCCGCCGGAATCCTGGCTGGCCTGCTCAGCAAACTCCGCCAATCGTGTCTGATCCACGCCGGGCAAGGGAATCCAGAACCCGATGCGATAAATCAGCAGCATCGACAACGTGAACAGCACTCGGTTGCGGAGATCCGGAATTCGAAAGATGTTGATGAGCGCCTGAAGCATGGGGTTGGTCGTTGCGGCGAAGGAATCTATTCTCGACGAGGCGAAGGCTATCGGGCTTCAGTTGGGCCGGCGCTGCTGACTTTTCTCTCGTTCGTTCTGCGGGATCGAGTCCATTTGATCCGCGGCACTGCGGTGACGGCGCCGCCGACTGCTTCGATCTTCGCTTGGGCGGAGGCGGAGAACTTCGCAGCGGTCACGTTGAGTTTCTTGGTCAATTCCCCTTCGCCGAGAATCTTCAGGGGAAGCTTGGCATCACGGATAACGCCGGCGTCAGCGAGCGTCGCGACGGTCACCTCGGCTCCTTCGACGCAGCGAGCCTGCAGCGTCTTGACATTGACCACATGGTAGAGCCGGCGGAACGGAGCGTTGGTGAATCCGCGCTTCGGCATGCGTCGAATGATCGGCATCTGTCCGCCCTCGTAGCCTGCGCGCCGCTTCCAACCGGATCGTGATGCGGCCCCTTTGTGCCCACGCCCGCAGGTCTTCCCACGCCCGCTGCCGTCCCCGCGGCCGACCCGCCGACGAACCTTGTACTTGCCGACTTTGATGGTGATTTCGTGAATCATCATGATGAGGCGATCTCCAACATGATCCTCTGCGGCCTCGACCGCTAGAGCATCTGAGTTCAATCCTTCGGCGCCGGTCGCCTCTTCAACAGCGACCACATCCGCTTCTTCGGGGCCGACTCGTCCTTCTTTTGGGGGGTCGCTGCTTCGGCCGGTGGTGGTTTCGTCTCAGCAACCGCCGCCGAACTATCCAAGGACTGGGCACCGGTCGGCGCCGGGGTGGCGGGCTCTGGCTTGGGCCGGCTGCGGCCGCCAGGAGGCTTCCTCGGCTCGGATCGCTTGGACTCTGCGGCAACGTCAGCCGTCGCGGCCGCTTGTTCGCCGGGCTCAGCCCGGTCGCCCACCATGATCGCCTGACCACGTTGGATCGCTTCCTCCACCTCGCTGAGTCCCACGTCCACGCCACGCAGCGCACAGATGATTCTCTTGGACCGAAGCTGCTGCAGGCCGTTGATCACCGCCTTGACCAGGTTCTTGGAGTTGTTGGACCCAAAGGACTTGGTCAGACAATCCTGCACACCGAGCATTTCCAACGGGGCACGAACGGCAGCGCCGGCAATGACGCCCGTCCCCGGCGCCGCAGGAAGAAGCCGTACCATGCACGCGCCGAATCGGCCGGTGACGGCATGAGGAATCGTGCGCCCCTGCATCGGATAGGCCCGCATCTTGCGCCGAGCCTCCTTCTGCGCCTTCTCGATCGCCGGAGGAACCTGATTGGCCTTGCCGTAACCGATGCCGATCTGACCGCGGCGATCGCCGACGACCACCAGCGCCGCAAAGCTGAACCTCCGGCCGCCCTTCACCGTGGCAGCCGTGCGAAATACACCAACGGTTGTTGATTCAAGCGCCGATGTTGCGTCAAGAATTTCCGCCATAAGTCATACCCGATCGTTGGGGAGCGTGGGTTTGATGGGGGCAGCCACGCCCACGAGCCGACCTTGTGATCCTAATGCCTATTGCCTAGTGCCGAATGCCTCATTCCTAAAACTCCAACCCACCCTTACGAGCAGCCTCCGCGAGCGCTTTGATCCGGCCGTGATACCGGTAGCCGCTACGATCGAAAACGACGCTGCGAATCCCTGCATCCTGGGCGCGCTTGGCTAGCGATCGACCGACGGTCGCCGCCGCTTCACAGTTGCCGCCGGGATCGACCTTGCCGTTCTTGTCGAGCGTGGAGGCGGCAACCAGGGTTTTCCCAGCCAGATCGTCAATGATCTGAGCGTAAAGGTGCTTGACGCTGCGGAAGACCGAAAGACGAGGTCGGGCAGCCACACCCATGACGCGCTTGCGAATGCCCGCCTTTCGGCGTGATCGTCGCTGTCGTTTCAGTTTGATGCGTTGCATGTCAGCCGCTTCCTCAATCGTCGAACCGTTTGATGCGTCTCGTCGTGGCGATCCACCGGCGCCGGATGTCTCAGCCTAGGCCCCGAATACTTTGCCCTGCTTGCGAATGATCACTTCGTCGGCGTATTTGATCCCTTTGCCGTTGTAGGGTTCGGGTGGCCGAGCGGCGCGAATCTCGGCCGCGAATTGGCCGACGACCTGCTTGTCAGGCCCGGCGACGGTGATGCTGTTCCTCTCTACCTCGACTTTGACACCGTCCGGAACGGGCAGATCCAAGGGGTGGCAATAGCCCACGTTGAGCTGCAGCGTCTCGCCAATGGGCTTGGCGTTCCACCCCACGCCATTGATAACGAGTCTCTTGCTGTAGCCATCGGTGACGCCGACGATCAGGTTAGCAATCAAGGCCCGGGTGAGACCCCAATAGGCTTTCATCTGACCAACCTTCATCTGGTCCTCGCCGATGGAGCAGATGATGCGATTCTCACCTTCGTCCCAGGTCACCGCGACCTCCGGGCGATGAGTCATCGCCAGCTCGCCGCGCGGCCCTTGCACGGTCACGACACGGCTCTGGGGATCAATCGTGACCCGTACGCCGGCCGGAACGTTGATTGGTTTCTTCCCGATGCGAGACATGGTGACTCGAGCCTTGCTTCGCTTTACTCCGAGCAGCTGCGTGGTTCGTTGGGCCTGGGGCCAACCATCAGGAGACGATCGCCACGACCTCCCCGCCGACGTTTTCCTGTCGGCATCGCCGGTCGCTCATTACCCCCCGGCTGGTAGAAACAATGGCGATTCCCAGGCCTTGGAGCGGCCGAGGCAGATCGCTCATACGACAATAGACCCGCCGACCCACCTTGGACACCCGATCAATGGCATGAATAATCCGCTCGCCGCGGGGGCCGTAC
>JAPUKX010000148.1 GCA_027295435.1 Planctomycetota bacterium
AATCCCATCTTCTCCATGGATGGAAAGCAGATCTTCTTCTACCGCGCTCGATCGATCAGGGCTGTTCATTTGGAATCCCTCCGGGAGAGGGAATTGTACCGATCGAAAGACTACATCAGCAGATTGGCCTGCTCACCTGATGGTCGTCGGTTGGCTTTCTTAGGAGGTTCGGAAGCTGTGGTCTCAAACGTGGTGAGTACGATCGCGGTATCGGGCGGAGAAGCCCGCGCACTCTACACGCTTAAGGACGGAATGAGATTCCATTGGGGAGTTGGACTCTCGTGGACGCCGGACGGACGTCACGTGATCGTTGGACCGTGGGACACCGACAAGCCGGATGAGTTGTGGAGTATTCCTGCCACAGGAGGCGAACTCCGTAAGCTGGATTTGGGGTTCAAGGTGAAGGACATGTCCCTGCATCCCGACGGGCGACGCATTGCATTCACCGTTGGAAAGTACAACAACGAAGTCTGGGTCATGGAGAACTTCCTTCCGTAACCGACAGCCGCACCGTGAAACGGTAGTTTACGGCAGCAATAGTGAAGCACGATGGCGAAGAGGTTAGTCAGAACGGGGTTAGCCCGAAGGACGAGTTCTCGCAGCCGAGCAAGAAGAGGAATTAGGAAAGCACTCCAACTGGATACGTCCCCGCTTTTCGCCGGATGGTCGGCAAGTGAGGTTCGGCACGCAAGTGGGGAAAAGGGCAGGGGACGGGAGTCTTCTTCGGGGCCGGCTTGTCACCGTCGATTTCGGACAGAAGCAAGCGACTGGAACTTGGGTTTCGGGGGGTAATACTCGTGCTCGGAAAGCTCGGCGGTGGCGCGGCGAGCACGGCCGGGCGGAGTGGGCCGCGGGACCATGAGGCCTGCGCTCGAATCGTCTCAGAGGTGGTTCAACCGCTGCGTGAGAGGATTTCGAGGATGTAATCGTTGGGGCCACCGACATCACCCCAATGGGCAAGCAACAGGAGCAGATCCAAGATCCCGACAACGCCGTCGCCGTCGAAATCGGGCGGGTCGGGTGTCGGGACGGGGCCCCAGGCGGCAAGCAATGCAAGCAGGTCGAGGATGCCGACCGTTCCATCGTTGTCAAGGTCGTAGATCGAAGACCCGCCTTGGATCACGGTGACTTGGACCCTGTAGAGGCCGGCGGTGACGCTCTGTTGAAGCGCCTCCTCAATGCCCAACCCACCCCGATTGGAGCTCGCCAGTACTTTTCCGTCGCTGTTGAGCAGCTCCAGCAAGTAGTCATCCGGCCCGTTGAGTACCAGGGAGATCAGCGCGGTGGACCCAATGTCGCTGGCCGTGTAGATATCGACATCCGCATCCGAGGCATGTCCGAGCACTGCGACGGGATCAAGGTTGTACACCCCAGGCAGGGCTCCCCCGGCAAGGTCATCCTCATCAACTTCGTTAGCGGGGACGTTCTCAAACAAGTGATCGTTGGTCCAGCCGCCGAGGAAGATGTCCAGATCGCGGTCGCCGTCGGTGTCGAAGGCTGCAGCGTGCCAACCCATGTGGACGGAGCCGCTGGGGAATGCGGGCGCGGGTGTCCAATCGACGAAGGAAATGATGTTGTTGACGGACGTATTGCGAAGGATGGTCGGCCGGCTGCTCCCGCCTTGCTCCTTCATCACGAAGACGTCAACGCGCCCGTCATTGTTCAGGTCGGCCACGGTGACCTTGCGCGAAACGATATTGGCCGTTGACGGCGGCAGAATAGTGAGGCCCGTAAAGGTGGCCTTGTTGGCGCCATCGTTGCCGTTGTTACGGAGAATGCGATCGCCGCCTCCGATCAAGTTAGTCCAATAGATGTCCTGGTCGCCGTCACCGTCAAAGTCGCCGGCTTCCATTGCGTTCTCGAACGACGCATAAGCAAGGAGCTGAACACTATTGGGATAATTGTAGTCGCCGTCACTGGTGCCACCGCTTTGGTTGTTGTTGTAGTAGATGTAGCTGGGGTCACTGAACCCGTTGCTGATGAGCAGATCGAGCTTCCCATCGCCGTTGAGGTCCGCAGACGCCACGTCAACGGTGTAATCGGCGTCGAGTGGCACCATGCCGGCCGTCATGTTCGTAAAGTAGCCGGGGAGGTCGTTTCGGTTGAAATACATCGTGTCCTGCGACGGGCCGGGATAGTTGCCGACATAGAGGTCGAAGTCGCCGTCCAGATCCGAGTTGATTGACACGGCGCCACAGGCCGCGCCGCCAGTGCCGGCCCCGAGGCGGACATTGCCTTCTTCCACCCAGCCGGTGTGGACCCCGCCGGCATGAACATTGCGCCAATATTTCGTCCGGCCGGGATCGCCGGCGGTGTTGTGGTCGCAGACGATGATGAGGTCCAGCCAACCGTCGAGGTCGTAGTCGCGCAGGAACGTGTTCCGGGCGACGTCACCCATGCCGGTGGTGAACAACGGTACGGTGGCGCTGATCTCGTTGAACACACCGCCATCGTTGCGGTACATCTTGTTCTTACGCTGGCCGAAGTCACTGTGGGCGACGGCGATAACCACGTCAAGGTCGCCGTCGTTGTCGAAGTCGCCATACTCGACCTCCTTCTCGCTCGTGCCCGCTTCCGGCACCGTCTGATTGATGCGGTCGCCGGTTACGTTCTGGTAGTTCAAGGTGCCCGGCAACTGGCCGGCAAAGGCCGCCGCACCGCCCGTCGTAAACACGATCGCCATGATCAAACTTGCTCGGTGCATTTCAACCTCCATGCCCATGAAGCGGCTCTTGATCAGATATGTATGGCCTGACTGCCAGGGGCCCGGTCACGCAGCGATCAGCACCGCGCGACGGGCGGTAGCGTTCAGGTCCCACCCAGATGACGAATCGACAGGCCCAGCCCGCAGCCGGGCACACCTTATCAGTAATGTACCGCAGAAATGCAGTAGGTGCCAGCAAATCCGGCAAGTTTATGTGTCGGACACGGACCGCCGCCCGGACCCCCTAACAGCCCGAGGTGAACGCGGTTTCGACCTCGTACCAACCGCGTTCTTGACCCCACCAGGAGCCGTGAAACCGGACCCAAATGACTTCTGCCACGCGCTTGCTAGGGCGATGGTTGGCGGTAGGGCCGGCCGGCGCGGTAGCGGTCCAGACGAGCCTCGATCTCACTTGCGAGGTCGCGATTGTCGTTCGCTCTTGCCATTTGCAGCGCTTGCTCGGCGGCGGCGATCGCCTCTTCAAAACGGCCAAGATTGGCCAGGGCAGCGGCGAGTGTGTCCAAGGCCTGCGGCACCGCATTGTTGGTTCTGCGGCATACCGCCTCGGCAATGCGAAGTGCTTCCGCCGAAACTCGCCATTGCTCCTGCGGACATGTCGCCAGAATCCAGGCCAGCCGGTCAGCGATCGACGCGTCGTTGGGCAGTCGCTGCACGCCGTCACGTAGCCAGCGGATGGCCTCCTCGTAGCGCCCCAGTGCCGCAAGTGCACTGCCGAGCCGCTTGTAGGGACGCGGATCATCCGGTCGAAGCCTTGCGGCGGCGCGGAGATGCTCGATCGCTTCATCCGCCCGATCGAGGCGCGACAAGTCTGCGCCGAGCCCGAGATGCGCATCAAAGTGTTGCGGGCGAATGGAAACCGCCAGTGCAAAGTGCCTTGCCGCTTCTGAGTAGTTGTTTCGCCGATGGGCAATCAGGCCGAGGTTGTAGAGCGCATCGACGAAGTTCGGGTCGAGGTTCAATGCGCGCCGCAGGCTTGCCTCAGCATGCTCAAGTTGGCCCCGTTTCAGCAGCGCAGTGCCAAGTTGACCGTGGGCTTCCGGCAGATCGGGATTGATCCGCACCGCTTCTTCGAGCAAGGCGATCGCATGCTCTACTTGCCCTTGTTGGAGCAGGTCAATGCCGCGATGTAAGGCGTCAATCGCGCCGGTTCGCAGTGCATCAAGGCGTTGCCTCAGCGGGTCAGGGACTCGTGGCTCTTCGTTGCGCTGCTGCTCGGCCAGTTCGAGCTGTTGCATTGCCGCCTCGGTGCGTCCGAGCTTGCGTAGGGCCTGGCCCAACACATACCTCGCCGTGCCATACTCCGCAGTGAGACGGATTGCCTCCTCCAAGTATCCCACCGCGATCGTGAGTTCTCCGCGTCGAAGCAAGACTCGGCCGGCTCCGCAATATGCTCGTGCGGTCTTCGGTGAGATCTCAATGACTCGCCGGTATCCGGCCAGCGCTTCATCCAACCGATTTCGCATGCGGTCTGCGTCGGCGCGATAGATCAGTGAAGCAACATCATCGGGGCGCTGGGCGAGGACCAGATCAAGCTCGCTGGCACAACGCTCCCATTCGCCGCGCTCCAGCAACACCCTGGCCAGATAGGCGCGCCAACGCAGATCATCAGGAGCCAAGGCGACCGCCCGGAGGTAGCACGGCTCGGCAAGGACGTGAAACTCGTAGGCATGGTAGAGCATGCCGAGTCTTCCGTTCGCCTCCGCGTCACGTGGCGACGCGGCGACGCGACGGGCGGCTTCGACGAACTGCCTGCGCACGGCCGGCTCCATCGATTCGAACGGAAAATTGGGGAGCGGTGGGAGGTTGACCGCCGTCTGAGACGGTGATGTTTCGGCGCTTGGCGGTGCCGGTAGCGCCGCGTCTTTCAGCGTTGCGCCGGGCGCAGTGATCGCGGCAACCGCCGTATTCATCACGAGGGCGCTCATCACTACGAATGCAAGTGACCACGCTTGGCCAGCGCTGGTCATGGCGGCGCCTCCCCCGACCCTTCATGCAGTTGGTGGTGTTGCCTGACCGTGAGATCGGAGAAGGTTTCCTCGAGTCCGCCCGGCCAGGTCACGGCCACGGTCTGCGAGTTGATGTCGTCACCAAGGCCGAAGTACACCCTCAGATCGTTTGCGCTGCAATAGCTGCCGTCACTATGGACGCGGCGAACCAACGCCGGCTGTCCCGCGCGAATGAGTCGAACTTCCGCGCCGATCGCGCTGCGGTTGCTCGCGTCGCCGACCAGCCGCAGGGCCAGCCAGGATCGGCGATGCCCCACTTCGTTTCGTAGCAGCCGAAGCGGACCGTTGCTGTTGGAAATGATAATGTCGATGTCACCGTCGTTATCGATATCGCCGAACGCTGCGCCCCTGGAGGTTTCGCGTAGTTGCACCACCGTCCCGCCTTGAGGAGAGATCTCGGTGAAGGTGAAGCTCGGCGGGCCGAGGTTGAGAATCAGCTGGTTCGGATTGCCGTAGGGGTACGGATCATCGGCGATCTCTTCGACGATCTTCACAGCGCCGTTGGCGACAAACAGATCCAGGTAGCCGTCACCGTTGAAGTCGGCCCATTGGGTGCCGAAGCCGGTATACGGCCAGCTCATTGCGGCCAGTGCGAAGTCCTCGGTGCGATCGTCGAAATATCCGTGCCCGTCGTTGACCAGCAGGGTGTTGTGTTCGGCGTACAGATGAGAAAGAAAGATGTCCTGGTCGCCGTCGAGGTCGAAATCAGCAGCGCTCACGCCCATGCCGGCCTCGGCGAGCCCGGCGGCGTTGTAGGCGGCGCCCCCGAGCAGAGCGGTGTTCTCGAATCTCTCGCCGCCGAGGTTGATCCACAGTTGGTTCGCGTTACCGTCGTTGGCGACAAAGATATCCGGCTGGGAATCGCCGTTGAAGTCGGCACAGACGACGCCCAGACCGCTGCCAAAGGCGGCGTCGATGCCTGTGGTGATGGTCACGTCGCTGAATCCCGGCGCGCCGGGATCGCCGGTATTGCGGAACAACCGGTCCGGGACCGGATCAAACGATTGCGGACCGCAGTAGTCGCGCCGGCCGGACGTACTGTGGCAGACCTTGTTCTCTCGTACGGTGAAGTTCACATAGTTGGCGACGAACAGATCGACGAAGCCGTCCCGATCGTAATCCACGAAGGCGGCGCTGGTGCTCCAGCGATCCTCAGGCGGAATCGTGCCGTCGGAAATGTCGGTGAACGTTCCATCGCCATTGTTGCGATACAACGTGTTCGGCCCGAAGTTGGTGACGTACAGATCGGTATCGCCGTCGTTGTCGAAGTCCGCGATGGCGACGCCCATGCCGTACCCGCGATCGCCCACGCCGGC
>JAPUKX010000149.1 GCA_027295435.1 Planctomycetota bacterium
TCTTATTCGGATAGTCAGCAGCGTCCTGGCAACAATTCGATGCTGGGAGTTGTGTTCTACCGTTCCTGCCGCTTGCGCTGGGTGGCCCGCTTCAGCAGGCGCTTCTCAGCTGCGGAGAGGCTCTCCATTCCGGATTCGGCGATCTTGTGAAGGATCTGGTCGACCTGCCCGGACTCCTGCTGCTGCCGCAGGGCCCGGCGTTCGACTCGCCGCTGCCGCCGCGACGACCTGGCCGGCTGGGCGTCGGCCGGCTCGCCTTGATCCACGCTCGCCGCGAACAGATCAAACTCACCGCCCATGAACTGTTCGGTGAACTCGAGCTGCTTGTGCGTGATGTAACAGGTGATCCCGCCGAACACCGCGATCATCACCAGCATCACGCTGGGCATGACGAATCCCGTGATCCCCAGCGCAATGGCTCCGACGTATCCGACGCGGACCGTGAACCGCATCGACCGGGCATAGCCGAACCTCGGCCAAAGTACCGCCTGCACAATCCGCCCTCCGTCCAGGGGAAAGATCGGCAGGAGATTGAACAGCAGCAGTACCAAGCTCAATGCGTTGATCCAGAACAGGGTCATGTGCGCCCAGGAGCGCGCAATCTCAGGATGCGACAGCCCGGCCCCGATACTAAAGGGGTTCGGGACGGCGACCCCCCACCACGCACCGGTGATCAAGCCCAGCATCGTCGCCGCCGACACACAGATCACGATGTTCACCAGGGGCCCGCCCACGACGGTGATCAGATGCGCCTTCCAGTGGTCGGGCGGGCGGCAATAGGCCAGTCCACCAAGCGGCCACATAAGAATTTCGTCGGCTTGACCCCCCACCCGCCGGCACGCCAAGCAGTGGCCGAATTCATGCAGCAGCACGATTCCGAAGAGGCAGACCATGGCGAGAACCACCGGCCAGAATCCGTGCGAGAAAGGGTCGGCGCGGGTCGCATTGGCCCGGGCCGCGCGGATCACCTCGATCACAATGAAAAGCAGGAAGATCGCGTGCACTCGTACGGTGATGTTCAGGAATCTCCCGATCGTCACCGACCAGGTCATGGGATTATCCAGGGTGGGACGGATGCCCTGCCAATCTCCGCCCGGGCGGCCGAACCGGCGCATCGGGTCATCGTCGGCGGGACCGTCACGATCATGCCAGCTCATGCCGAGAAGCCCCTGCTGTCTCGAGCCCACATCATCAGCCCGGCGATCGTTTTGCCGTCGCGTATCCGGCCGTCGTCGATCATGGTCAGGGCATCATGGCCTGCGACGGTCTCGACCTCGATCTGTTCGCCGGGATCGAGCCGTTGGCCCATGAACTGAAGATCTTCGGCCACAAACACGTGCATCAACTCATCACAGAAGCCCGGCGAAGTGTAGAACTCGCCGAGCTTCCGCAGGCGCTCGGGGCGGTAGCCGGTCTCTTCGGCCAGCTCCCGAAAGGCGGCCTGGCGCGGCTCCTCATCAGGCTCCAAGGTGTCGGCCGGCAGCTCCCACAATTGCTGGTCCACAGCCACGCGATAATTCCGGATCATCACCAGGCGATGCCGGTCCAGCAGCGGGACTACGAGCACCGCACCAGGGTGGCGCACGATGTCTCGGCATACCCGGCGCCCCTGCTGGTCGGTCCAGGTCATCGCCTCGACGCTGAACAGCCGCCCGCAATGCAATGTGTGAACATCAACGGAGTCGTGCATCGCTCTGTATGATCATATGTTGGGCCTCATGGGCACGGACATCGACAATCACAATTCGGCCGACGGAATCGTCCAGCTGATCGGGGTCAGCAAATGGTTCAACGGGCTGGCGGCGCTCCGTGATGTGACATTGCAGTTCGCTTTGGGCAAGACCACTGTGGTGCTGGGCCCGAGCGGCTGCGGCAAGACGGTCATGCTCAAGCATATCATCGGCCTGCTCAAACCCGACCAGGGCGAGGTCTGGTTCGAAGGCTGCCGCATCGACACGCTGAGCGAGACGAGACTCGGCCCGATCCGGCGACAGTTCGGATTTCTGTTCCAGCAGGGAGCGCTCTTCGATTCGATGTCGGTTGGCGACAACGTCGGCTTCCCCCTCCTTGAGCACACCAGTCTGGCGGCGCCGCAGCGCCAGGAGCAGGTCCGGGCCATGCTGGGGATGGTCGGCATGACCGGCTCGATCGACAAGATGCCGGCGGAGCTGTCCGGAGGGCAGCGCAGGCGCGTCGCACTGGCCAGGGCGATCGTCTTGCGGCCCAAGATCATCCTCTATGACGAGCCGACGACTGGGTTGGACCCCATTCGGGCCGGGGTCATCAACCGCCTCATGCTCAGGCTCCAGCAGGAGCCCCGCATCACGAGCATCGTGGTCACTCACGACCTGGCCAGTGCGTTTCAAGTCGCGGATGTGATGGTCATGCTCTACGATGGAACGGTCATCATGCAAGGCACGCCTCAAGAGTTTCGCCGATCATCCAACCCAATCGTGCAGCGCTTCCTCCAAGGTGAGCCGAGCGCAGCCGATCGGGCGGCAATCGCAACCCCTAGCGGCGATGACGTGTCCTCGCGCACAACCCGGCAACCGAACAACGAATTGTGACAGAGACCGCTAGAAACTTCCTGATCGGCCTCACGACACTTGCCGCCTTGGTCGGCCTGGCTTATCTGCTGTATCGCTTCGGCGAGCTGGAGGCCATGGTGAACCCGCGATACGACATCACGATCAACGCCACCCATGCCGCCGGCCTGCGGCAGGGAAGTACCATCGAACTCAACGGCGTGCCCGTCGGCGTCGTCTCTCACCTGACCACCGGTCAAGGCACGCAGTACCCGGTCCATATCACCGCGGAGATCGATCAATCACAGCAGATACCGGCTGAGGTCGTGCTCTATGCGGCCACGTCGCTGCTGGGCGGCAGTGCCACTCTGCAATTGGAAGCCCCCCGGACCGAAACCGGCGAGCCCCCACAGTTCCTGCCCACCGATGGCTCGGCTGAGATCAATCGGAAGATCCTCAGCCGCTTGATCGAGCAGATTACTGATGAGCTCGACAGCCAAATGGCCCCGTTGATCGAGGCGGTGGAAATGGCCAAGAGCTGGCTGGGCGATGAGCAGCTACGAGCCGACACGCACCAGGCCGTCCGTAAGGTCTCCGAGCTGATCGACCGCGCCGGCGACACCTTGGAAAATTTCAGCCAAGTAGCGGCCGGGCTCGAGGCCGACGTGGCCCAGGTCACTAAGGGGCTGTTGCCGGTCCTCGACGAACTTGCCACCACGCTCGAAGAGATACGGCAGTTGACCCGCCTGGCCAGGCAAGGCGAAGGCACGATCGGCCAACTATTGAACAACCCCGATCTCTACCGATCACTCACCGACGCGGTGACCCGCCTGGATCGTGTCCTCAGTGAGGTCCAACTGCTTACCCAGGAGATCAGGACGGAGGGGTTGACCCTCAAGCGGTGATCCTCACCACGACCGCCCATGACCCGGGCAAATGTAGCGTCCCTCACGAGCACCAGGCGCGCCTCGGCACGCCTACTGACCTGCGCGGCTCGTTATATCGCTACGCTTTAGCCGCAGCCGCTTTAGTCGGCGACCACGGCGATCTCCACGCGTCGGCTCTGGGCCTTGGTGGACCTAGGCTGGTTCGGCCCGAAACTGGCGAGCGAGATCCGCTTACCCGAGACACCCTTGGAGGTGAGATAATCCCGAACGGCATAGGCTCGGGCAAATCCAAGGTGGTAGTTGCTCTTGTGGCCGCTCTTGCGGATCGGGTCCGCGTCCGTGTGGCCCACAATCCGTATCGGCTGGCCGGCGTAGCCGCGATTGAGCACAGACGCAACGGCATCCAATGATCTCTTCGCCGCAGATTTGAGCGTGGTCTTCCCGGACGCGAACAGCACATCGCTTTGGACCGTCACGGTAACCTCGCCGGCGCCGTACGCCGCCGAAACGTAGGGGATGGATTCAAAACCGGTCACCTGAGCCGGCGCCTGGTCCATGTCCCCCATGTCGCGTCGCAGCTGGGCCAGTTGCATTGACTTGTCACGGATTCCCTGCTGGGCCTCGGCCAGGGCCGAGTTTCGGTCCGAGAGTTGAAGCCGAAGGTCTTCGTTCTCTTCGGTCAACAGTGCGTTTTGATCCTTGAGGTCAGCGTTGCAGCCGGCCAGGAGTAAGCCCGCGGCCGACATGCCCAATACCGTCATCCATGAAACGCGCATCGCTTGCATCCTTATCTGAGTCGGTTCACAGAAACCTGCCACGTGCCTCCAGCGCGCAGCATTGCTGCTGGCAATTTCACTCCAACACGGCGCCGCTGTCCAGCCCCACTGGCCCAACCAATACCTTATCGGCAGAGTCTCCGACCGGCTTGGGCGTCAATTGGGGAGTCCCCGGCGATATCGCCGGAGCCGAAGGAACCAGCCGCGGCTGCGGCAACCAGGGCGTCGTATACCTCGCTTGCACCCAGTTGATTGCGGGCCGGCACATGAGCACCACCAGAGTGGCCACAGCCAGATGAGGGCCAAAAGGCAGCGCACGCCGCGCTCCTTTGAACACCGATCCAAATCCCATCGACACAAACGCCCAGGCCAGGCCAAAAAACGGCGCCAACAAGAAAACGAAGATGGGATCCACCCATCCCAGCGTCGCCCCGACCGCCCCCAGCAGGTGCGGATCGCCAAGCCCCATCGCTTCGCGGCCGAAGGCGAGAGTGCCAAGAATGCGGACCGCCCACAGAATCCCCGCCCCTGTCAGGTACCCCATGATGCTGCCCCCGAGCGCTTGTAGAACAACCGGCGGCGGTTCGGCCGGGAACCGGGCACCAACAAAAAACCCTGCCAGCAGCCCGATGATGCACGGCAGGAGAAACACCAGCTCCACGCCCATCTCTCGCCGGGCGTGCGGATAGTCAGCCAGCGTCTCGCCGTCCTTCAAATGCTCGTCGTAGTCCGCGAAGCTATAGCGCAATACCCCCAGCTTCAGCAAGAGCATCGACACGCCGATGCCCAGCATCCCGCCACAGGCAACCGCGAACCATTGCCAGTCGGCGGCCGGAATCGGCCACAAGCCCATTGCACGAGGAACGGACCCCAGCAGGGCCTGTAGGGAATAGGCCACGACCGCCATGACCGTCACCGCCAACGGAATCTGGATGGGGATCGTGAACGTACGAGCGTCGATGACGGTCATCGCCACCAGAGCTGCCAGCAGGAAGGCGTGGGCGATGAAGGCCGGGGAGGTGCGAAACACCCAGTTGTAATACCACCAGTCGCCGCCGACACTCCCCCACCACGCCACGCGCGGCCCGGCCATGTAATACGCCGCGTACAGTCCGAGGAAGATCATGGCCATGATCAGCTCGATGATCATGTATTGCGAGCTGACCTTGACTTGGCAATGCGTGCACCGGCCTCGAACCAGAAACCACCCCAGGATCGGCAGGTTCTCCCGCCACGACAGGCGGGCCCCACAGGTGGGACAG
>JAPUKX010000015.1 GCA_027295435.1 Planctomycetota bacterium
GGTGACCAGAGTGCTTACGGCAACTCCCAGAAAGTACGCGAACACGACACCGATCGTCCCTAGCCTGCATTATGCATAAACAAACCGGGTCGGCGGCGCCCATTGGCCGTTTTGCGCTGCTATACAAGCAGTTGCAAAACCACAAACGGTCAAGGAGCACAAGCTCATGGATGAGCGCCGCGCAAACCCGGTCTTGTTCGATGATCTGAACGAGAAGCCTACCAAAATCTTGTTCGACGAGCCCACCACCAGTTCCGATGGCGGCGTCGTGCTACTCGAAGCCGCCGATCGTCAGTTGGGTCTGACCGCCGCCTTCGTGGAGCGTATTGACGACCCACGTCAGCCAGGCAAGGTCGGCCACAGCGTCGAGCAGTTGGTCCGGCAGCGGATCTACGGGATCGCCTGTGGCTACAGCGACTGCAACGATGCGGCGAGACTCGCCAACGATCCGATGATGAGACTCGTGTCGGGCCGGTCGATCGAGGATGAATCGGACACCCTTGCCGGCCAATCGACCCTGTCGCGGTTCGAAAACTCGCTCGACGCCACGACGCTGTTCCGCATTGGCTGCAGCCTGGCCCAGGCGGTCGTTGACCGGCAGAAGGAACGTCGCCGCGGCCGACGGAGACCGCGGCTCATCACGATCGATCTGGATCCAACTGAGGACCCGACCCATGGCCAGCAGGAATTCTCCTTCTACCACGGCCACTACCGCTCATGGTGCTTCCTGCCGACGGCGATGTTCATCAGCTTTGACGATGAGTCAAGCCAGTATCTGGTGGCTACGGTGCTCCGGCCGGGGAACGCCCACGCAACGAACGGAGCGTTCTGCAAGATTCGGCGTCTGGTCGCAATGCTTCGCGAGGCGTGGCCCAAGGCACGGATCCGCGTTCGTCTCGACGGCGGCTTCGCGACGCCCGCCATGCTGGAGTGGCTGGAGTGGCTTGATGTCGAGTATCTGATCGGAATGGCTGGAAACAAACGGTTGAACGCGATTGCCGCATCGTTGATGAAGAAAGTTCAGGCCGAACAGAAGCGGACGGGCGAGACGGCCCGCCGCTTCGATGAGTGCGAATACGGAGCGCGGTCTTGGGGTACGGAACGACGCATCATCATCAAGGCCGAGGTAACGGTGATTGAGGGACGAGCCCCGCGGGACAACTGCCGATTCGTCGTCACCAACCTCCGACACAAGCCCGAGAACGTCTATCGGCTCTATCGCAAGCGTGGTGACGTTGAGAATCGGATCAAGGAGCTGCACGATGGCGTGGATCTCGGACGCACGAGTTGCACCTCGTTCCTGGCAAACTCCTTCCGCGTTCTACTCTGTGCGGCCGCTTACATGCTCTTTCAGGTGCTGCGTGAGCTGGTGGATGATCCGAGCCTTCAGCGGGCCCAAGTCCGCACGTTGCGCGAACGCCTGCTGAAGGTCGCAGCACGAATCTGGGTCACCTGCCGATGCGTGTACGTCGCGCTGCCCGAGTCCTATCCCTGGGCGAACGCATTCCGCCGGTTGGCGATCAAGCTGCGCGCCCGCCCGGCGTCGCCGACGTAGACGCCGCAGCCCCTCCGAACAGAACAACTATCCCGGGACCGGCGCGATCACTGCGCGCCGTCACCGTAGATCGACGCCGGAGCCTGCCCGCTTGGAGGCACATCCGCCGCTCCCGATGGCTCCGAACCCGAGTTCGTCGGCTGTAAGTCGACTTGAAGAGCCCACGCACCACTTCGGAACCGATCAGCTTCGAGAAGATCGTCCTTCATGCATAATGCAGGCTAGGCCCCTTCTGCGCCGGCCCGCACGTCCCCGGATACACTGCCTTGAAGCCTCATGCCGACGACACGCCCGCACACCGATGTTCGCAGCTTCCCCCCCAACGCATACGTCGAGGGCGTGTACAGCATCGTCAATCCGCAGATCGGCACCACGCGGGCCGGCAAGCCCTATCTCAAGTGCCTGCTCCGCGACGCCACCGGCGAGGTCGTGGCCCGCCAGTGGAGCTTCGACGAGACCGCGCTGCCGGAGCTGTCGGCGGCGGGCTTCGTGTGGGCGGCCGGTCACACGCAGGTCTACAACGGCCAGATTCAGTTCATCGTGGAGCAGGTGAAGCCCGTCGACGTCGACGAGGAAGAGCTGGCGGCCCTGCTGCCGGCCACGAGCAAGAACATCGACCAGATGTTCCAGGAAGTGCGAGCGATCATGGGGTCGCTGACGCATCCCGCGATACAGGCCCTGGCCGAGGCGTACCTCTCCGACGAGGACCTCATGTCGGGGTTCCGCCGGTGCCCCGCCGCCGTCAGCGTCCACCACGCCTACATCGGCGGCCTGCTGGAGCACACGCTTCAGCTCCTGAAGCTCGCCGTCGTCATGCTGCCGCACTATCCCGAACTCAACCGGGACATCGTGATCATGGGACTGTTCCTCCACGACCTGGGCAAGACCACCGAGCTCACCTGGGAGAAGGGCTTCGACTACACGACCGAGGGTAACCTCGTCGGGCACGTGGCCCGCGGTGTCATCTGGCTGCAGGTCAAGGCGGCGCTGGCGGGCAAGCAATCGGGCAATCGGCTGCCGCCCAACGCCCTCCGCGTGCTGCAGCACATCATCCTCAGCCACCACGGCGAGCTGGAGCACGGCGCGCTCAAGAGGCCCAGCACCCCGGAGGCGATCTTTGTGGCAATGCTCGACTACCTCGACGCCAGAACGGCGACGGGCCTCTCCAACGCCCGCCCCGAAGGCGAGATCGACGGCGCCGGCCCCTTTACCGACAAGGTCTGGTCCCTCGGCACCCGCCTCTTCAAGCCCGATCCACTCAAGGAATAGCCCTGATTCCGGCTCAGAGGTCGTTTGGGCTGTGAAGAGGCTTCCGGCCCGGCCGGGCCAAGGGTATCTTTGGGCCATCGGTCGCCTGGGGTGCCGCGGCTGCGACTTGGGCGTGGGCATCGTCCGTGCGCCCTCCTCTTGTGGGAAGGAGGCACCAGTGTCGTTCACCCGCCAGCTCACCAACGTGGTCGCGGTTGCCGTGTTCTCGACCGCCCAGGCCGACACCATCGACGTCGGCCCCAGGGACTCGATCCAGACCGCCATCGACAACGCCGCAGGCGGCGACGAGATCGTCGTCGCCCCCGGCACGTACTTCGAGGCGATCGACTTCATCGGCAAGGCGATCACGGTGTACAGCATCAGCGGCCCCGCTGTGACGACCATCGACGGCGGCGGCGTCGAGTTCCACGTCGTGCAGTGTGTCAGCGGCGAGGGTCCGG
>JAPUKX010000150.1 GCA_027295435.1 Planctomycetota bacterium
CGGCAACCGTAGCGTTACTGCTGGTTGATTCTTGCTTGAGCCACCACACCGGCTTGACGGTGTTCCAGTCGAAGTCGCGCGATTCTCGCCAGCCGACCCAGCCGGCCGTGCTCACCGTCAGTATGAGCACCACCGTGGCCAGCGCAGAGAGTGCAGGGCGCTTGCGCCGCTGGCCTATGCGCACTGATCGTTGCTTCTTGAGATTTACACCGCACTCCGGGCAGATCGCAGGGACCTCAGGCGAGCCAACGAGGTCATACTTGCACTTGCGGCACCACGGATGATTGTTGATGCGCTTCCCGTGCAGCCCAACCCACAACAAGGCGAGACCAACGCAGAAGGTCAATGGGAACACTGTCAGCCACATGACCATCGGTCCTCTCTTGACCTGTCATCATAGACCCGCAATGTATGTCACCAACACACATTCGGCGCTAGTTGGACCCTAGAAAGTTCATGGATTAGGATTCATGAGAAAGTGGCGACGAGAAGGTCGGGACAGGGAAGGTGTTGAACATCTGTCTGGTATCGCTCACGCGGCGAGATGGCGCGACAATCGGTCCGACGCCGCCAATACTGTCACATCCTGGGGCGGCCTTGTGCGTACATCGTTCGCGCGAAAGACTAGACCGCGACGGACGGTCGCGGCCTTATGAAGAAGGTTGGACGCTTCGGCGTTTGTTGCGTGAACACGGGCCCGCTTCACTTGCCGATGCAAAAGGAGGCGAAGATTCGCCCGAGGACGTCGTCGGGGGTGATGTCGCCGGCGAGTTCCGAGAGGTTGTCAAGGGCCAGGCGCATAGCCGCGGCGATCAACTCCGGATGCGGCAAGTGGCCGAAATGACTCCCGACCCCGTTTTCCTCGACCCCCTTTTCCTTGGCCCGGAGCGACGGTTCGGTAAGGTCGATGGCTTCGACGAGGCTTTGCCCTGCGGCGCGCATGGCTGCTTCATGTCGGGGGTGTAGGGCCAGAACATCGGCGGCGAGGCTGACCGCGCGATCGGCGAGGCGCTCGGCGATCAGCGCCCGCAACTCACGGAGGCCTGCTCCGGTGACGGCGCTGACCGCGAGGCCGCAAGGGGCGACTTGTGCGTCGAGATCGCTCTTGGTGCGGACGAGCAGTACATTCTTGTCGCGCGAAGCCGCAAGCGGCCGGCGCGAAGCCGCAAGCGGCTCATCCACGGGGAGACAATGCAGGATCAGGTCAGCGCGGTCGATGGCTTGGTTCGCCGCTGATTGCATCTGCTGGTTGAGCATGGTGGTGCCCGCGTCGGCGCCGGCGATATCCACGAGCATCACCTCAGCTGATCCGTGGGGGGTGTCGAGGGTCAACGGTTCGGTGAGCACATCGCGGGTGGTGCCGGGCACTTGGGAGACGACGGCTCGCGGCCGGGTGAGCAATGCGTTGAAGAGCGTTGACTTGCCCGCGTTGGGTCGGCCGGTGAGCACCACCCAAGGGATCGCCTCAAGCTGTTCCATGCCGATGGAGCGGTTCAGCTGCGCTTCGACTTCGTTATAGAGGGCAACGAGTCGTGCGTGAAGATCGTGCGGGCTGATGGCGACCACATCTTCAGCGTCGGTGAAGTCGATGCCGGCTTCGACCAGGGCCAGGGCATCGGCAAGGTCATCGGCCAGTTTGTGGGCAAAGGATCCGAGTCTGCCACTGCACAGGAACCCAGCGGCTCGCAACTGGGCGTCGGATTGGGCGGCGATGATCGCAGCCACGCCTTCCGCCTGGGTCAGCGTGAGCTTGCCGTTGAAGAACGCTCGGGCGGTGAACTCGCCGGCCTCGGCCCGGCGGGCTTCGATGCCGATGGCCCCAGCCGAGTCGATCAGGGCGTCGATGACGCGATGCAGGAGATCCGGATTGCCGGGCATTTGCAGCTCAGCCGAGTTCTCGCCCGTGTACGAATGCGGCGCGGGAAAGGCCAGTAGCATCACCGGTAGATCGAGCGCGCGAAGCCGCAAGCGGCCGGCTTGCATGTGGCGCTTTCCCATCGCAGCGGCGTGCAGATGTGGGCGCAGCAGATCAAACGCGGCGGGGCCGCTGATCCGAATGATGCCGCGCGGCGATCGGCCGGGCGGCGAAGCAACGGCAAGAATGACGGCTGAGGTGTCCACGGTGATGCGCCGCTTGGAGGTCCGCCGGCTGGAGATCCGCCGCCTGGAGGCGGCGGCTAAACAGGTTAGCCCTTGCGTTTCTTGAAGTGCTTCGCCGGCGGGCGGCGCTTGGCCTTGGCGCGATCGATCGCGTCGGCGAAGGCTCTCGCCTGCGGGTCCTTGGGCTTGCGCTTCGCCTGGGGTTTGGGTTTGGGCGGCTTGAGATCGACGTCCTTGATGTGCTTGCGGATGTGGCGGCTCTCGATGATGCCGAAGAGGCTGGAGGTGAAGATGTACAACGTCAGCCCTGATGGAGCGCTATAGAGCATGAGCGGGAACAGCACGACCATCATCACCTTCATGATCTTCTGCTGCTGAATCTGCTCCTTGGTCATCGACGGGCTGGGCGGCGGGGCCATGTACTTCTGTTGAAAGAAGAACACCAGTCCCATGAGGATGGGCATGAAGTTGATGCCGGTGACGTTCCACATCAGGAAGTTGAACGGTTCGTCGAACTCCCAGAAGAAGTGGTCGGCACTGGAGAGGTCGGCGAGGAACGGCCAGTTCCAAAAGAGCTGGAAGAACCCCCACAGCGCCGGCTCGTGCCGCAGCTCAAACGCGAAGTACAGCATGGCATACAGGGCGACCCAGATCGGCATCTGGAGGAACATCGGCAGGCACCCCAGCATCTGAAACGGATTGACGCCCCGCTCGCGCATCATCCGCATCTGCTCCTGCTGGAGCTTCTTCGGTTCGTCCTTGTACTTCTTCTGGAGCTTCTCGATCTCGGGTTTCAGATCGCCCATCACCTTCCCGAAGCGCTGCATGTTGACCTGGGCTTTCTTGGTCAGCGGATGCAGCAGCGTGCGGACCACGACGACCAGCAGGATGATGGCCAGGCCCCAGTCTCGAATGACGAAGTGCACGCCGGAGAGAAACCACAGCAGGCCTTTGGCCAGCCATTGGAAGGTGCAGATCGCGCAGAAGCTGGACATCTGGTAGAGGATCAGCCCCTGCATTTTCAGCGACTTGAACGGTTCCTCCTTGCCGAGGATTTCGCGATCCAGCGGGCCCGCGTAGACGCCGAGATCGAAGGCTGCTTCTTCGCCCGGGGCGATGGCGCGCTTGGGGCTGTACAAGGTCGTGAAGGCGATCCGGTCCGGGTCCTTCTTGTTGCCGGGGGCTTCGGTGCGGATTTCCGATACGACGTCCTCAAGCGAGCGAGTTCCGCCGCCTTGGGGGTCAACGATCGGATGCACCGCGAGCGCAAAGTACCGGTTGGTCGCGGCGAACCAGGCGAGCTCGTAGTTCTCGTTGAGGCTTTCCTGCGTCGGCCAGAGAGTCTGCAGTTCGCTGAGCCTTTGCGAATCGACGGCGACATTCGCCTTGTTGGCGCGTTCGACCAGCTCGAGCGCCTTGTCGGTTCGTTTCAGGAGAGGGTTGTGCTCGAAGAGATAGTCGTTGTCGTCGGTGTTGATGATCTCGGGATATTGGAGGAAGGCGATGCGATCCCGCCTGCGATCGATGTACCGTGCTCGATCCATTCGCAGCTCTGGCGGGCCGTATTGCACCCACCTGACCTCCAACGACCTCTCGGTCAGGTTGGTGAGGCGCTGCTGGAAGGTGATGTCATAGTTGCTGCCAAGGATGAGCTGTCGCGTGATGTGCAGGATGGGTGTGTCGTCGTCGTCCACCACCTGGGTTTCGAATCGACCGGGAGCCGTCTGTGACCAGACTGATTCTTTCAGCAGAGGAACACGTTCGCCGTTGATCTCAACTCGATACACAGCAAGGAGGGGGACGGTAATGGAGCGCCAGATTCCCGCGGGGTCTTGCCAGCCGTATGGCTGCTCGGTCTGCAGGATGTAGCGCCACCGCTCGTCGGGTAATGGGTCGCCGGGGGTTCGGCCGGCGGCCGCGGCTTCGTAAAAGGCGTCCGCCTGGCGCTTCGCGAACGCGGTCTCCCAGATGTTGCTGTAGGCGATCGACTTGATGCCCGCGCCGCGGCGGGAGAGCTGCACCTGCATGCGGTGATCGCGTGGTTCGAGCGAGCCCAGCGGATGCGGCGCGACACCGGGCGCGGAGATCTCCCCCGGCGGGGCGACGGCCCGCAGACTACCAAGCGGTTCGGCGGCCTCGCCGGCAAGTGGACCGTCCGCGGAGGTGTCGCCGGCCGGGTCGGATTCCTGGGTTGCGGCCGTCTCACTGGAGCGTTCGGGCTCAGTTGGTTGCGTTACGGCCTGGGTCTGCTGAGC
>JAPUKX010000151.1 GCA_027295435.1 Planctomycetota bacterium
ATGCGGCCGGCCGGAACTCGAACTGTTGCAGATCCCTGGGGAATGCATCGGCCCCACCTGCGAGCTGCTGAGCACCATCGCGGAGCTTTCGCTGGACGAGCCGCTGCCGGAGCCGGGTGAGCCACTGGAAGTGGGCCGCGAGCTTGCGGTGACCCTCCAGCCGTGGCGCGAGGCGGCGAAGTTCCTCGACCATGACATCCCCGGCTCCATCACCAGCCGCCAGGCCGATGCCGACGACCCTCATCAGGGCATCCGGGCCGTGATCTGCGAATCGAGATCGCCCGGAACACGCCGGGCAACCCGGTTGTGGCCGAAAGACATCGTGCTGAAGGTGCAACGCCATGAGGCGGCCTTGTACCGCAGCCAACGCGCCACAGACCGTCAGGCCGCCCTCGCCCAGGGCACATGGTCGCAGTTGATCGCAGCGTTCTCATCGGTCCCAGGCAAGACTCCCCCGGGCTGGTCGGTTTTGATCAAGGCCGGCTTTACCGACGAGGGCCTCGAACCCACGAATCGCGAGCATCTGTGGTTCGAGCTGTTGCGGGTCGATGGCGAACGCGCCGAAGGCCGGCTCATCAACCAGCCGGCTACGGTTCCCCGGCTCAACGAGGGGGATGCGATCTGGATCGACGCTGCGATCGTCACCGACTGGCGAGTCTGCACCCCGATCGGCGACTTCGGCCCCGATGAAGCAGCCGCAATGTCACGGGCGATCGAGGAACTCAAGAGCAAGGCGCCGGTGAGCTCATGACCACTGAGCCGCGACCCAACGACATGGCGGTTGTCGCGATCACCGCAACAGAATTCGAAGCACAGACCAAGGCGGCGGTGCTGCGGTCGGAAGGAATCGACTGCACGGTGACGCGCAACGCGCCTTCGTGGACCGGCCACGTCTCAATCAGTCCTACGGCGTGGGGGGTGACGGTATGGGTTTGCCGCCAGGACCTCGAGCGCGCTCAGGGCGTCTTGCACCAAGCCGTCGCAGATTCGGTGGACCTGGACTGGGACGAGGTGGACGTCGGCGAGCGCGAGGATCAGTTGCCCCTGCGGCCGGTCGGGCAAATGCCGCTGTTGGCCAAGGTGGCGTTCGCGGTCGCCGCGGCGCTGATACTTCTCACCGTCCTGCTGACGCTTTTCGCCATGACCTTGTAGTGCGCGGTGGATAGCGCGCTCGCTCACGCTTACGGCTCGTTACCGATCACGAAACTTGATCAGGGCCGGCCGTGGGGCGAAGAGCTGTGCGGCGTGCTGTGCTTCGATCAGGCGGGCTTGCTCGACGAGGATATTTCCAGGCGGCGGGTTGCCGGCTCCATCCCGCAGTAGCTCGGCCGAGCCAAGTATAATATCGATCGCCAACACCTCATACTGCGGCTGCCGGGCCTCGTTCAACAGCGGCCGGCCGTCCCCATCCCGCCTGACGCGATTGACGATGAGCTGCACCTCATCGCCCGGACGCCTTGCCTGTACGCGGTGGATGAGGTCGTTTGTCCCGTTCAGCGGATTCCCGTCCACATGGGTGATGCGGTCGCCGCGCTGTAAGACGCGCTCGGCCGGGAGGCCGGGCAACAGATCCATGATCACGCTTCCGCCTGGCTGATTCGCATGAGGCTGCTCGAACTGCATCCTGATACCCAGCGCGCCTCGCGGCGCGTTCAACAGGCGCTGCCGCACCACCGCCAGAAGCCGATGGCGCTGCTCAGCACTCAACGCCTCGCGTGCCAGCACGGCATACAACTGGCTCCGATTGTCCCGGCCATCCTGCAGGGCCTTGGTGGCTGCTTCCCGCTCCCGGTAGCACGGATGATCCAACCGCGCCACCAACGCCATGACCTGGGCGGTGACGTCGACCGACGCCAACTCCTGGGGGGTCGGAAACGCCAACGGCTCGACCACCTTCGGCGTCTTGGGCAGCAGTTGGATCTCGATCGGCGCCCCTATCTGCGGATCACCGTGGGTACCCCGGCCTTCGGGCTCTTCCTGCCCGGCCAGGCTGTGATTCGCCATACCCGCCGCCAGCACCGCAGTGACTATCAATACGACAGAGGCATTGTGGGTGGGCGGAAGTGACGGTGGCATCGTTTACCGCTGCTCCTGGAGGAACCGGATGATCTTACCGGCCCGCGGCCCAATCCAATGTATCTTGCGCTCGATCATCGGGAGAAACGTGGATCCGGCGATACGACCAAAGCTCCCGGTGGCGGCGATCGGGACCACGCTTTCAAGGATCAGCGCCTCAATCATCAGCCAGGGCAATGCCGCCAGCTCGTCGGAACGCACGGGATGTTCGGCGTCGTGATCATAGCCGCGGACCAACCGCCGAATCCGCTCGACGTCCAGACCTTCAGGCCAATCTGCCGGATCATCATGAGCTGGCATCTTCATCGAGAACTGCAGGGCTGCGTTGGCGATGTCTGCGATGCGCGGCTCGAGACGGGCTGAGTCAAAGTCCAGGACCGCCACCACCGCCCCCCGGCGGTACAGCAGGTTCCCCGGATGCCAATCGCCGTGGATGATGACTTTACGATGAGACCGGAATCCGGTTTGATCGACGCGCTTTGCCGCCTCGCGGTAAGCCTTCCGCAAAGACACGCAGGTATCGCGAAAGGCGCTGCGATCCGCCTGCGGCTCAATCGCGGCCGCTGCATCCGGAATCTGTGCCAACTGCGCGTCGATTGCCGACGCGGCGTGAAAGGTGGCGACCGGCGCTTCATACGGCGACTGATACCTTGCCAGGAGCCGATGCAGCGCACCCAACGCCCGGCCGGCCTGCTCCGTGGCTCGGGCCGAGCCGTCGTATCGCGTGCCGATTGTGTACTGGAACATCTCGTAAATCCGTCCGTTGAGCTGCAACATCGAGTTGTTGCCTTGACGGGTGCCGATCAACTCGGGAACCGGATATCCGTGCTCGACCAGGAACAGCTGGAGGCTGTGGGCAAACGCGACGCGATACGGTTCGTCGCGTCCGAGTGCCCGGCGTTTGAGCAGGAACTCGCCCCGGCCGGCCTTGATTCGAAGCTTCGGAGCCCGGCGAGACCCGTGGGGGCACACACGGATCTGCTCGATGACGCCGAGGCCGAAGTGGCTGATGACCATGGCCAACTCATGTGCGCCAAACCGCTCACGCTGGACCCGATCATCCACCATCGGGCCGATGTGGGGAAGCGGTTGCGGCGGGGGCTCACTCGGCGACATCACCCTGTATTAGGACCCCCAATCAAGGCAAGGCAAGCGCTGAGTCGAAACGCCCAGCGCCAAACGAAGCGCGGCGCCCACGCGGCCGAAGCGCGGGGGCAAGCCCGACGGCGAAACAGCCGCCCGGGCGACTCTCACTCCACGTTCTGCACCTGCTCCTTGATCCGATCGATGGCTCCCTTGATCTGGACGATCTCGCGGCTGATGTCAATGTCCAGGCACTTGCTGGCGATGGTGTTCGCCTCCCGGAGCATCTCCTGACTCAGGAAATCGAGCGTTCGTCCGGCCGGCTCGCCCTCTTGGGCGTCGAGGATTTCGGCAAACTGTTGAAGGTGCCCCTGAAGCCGCGAGACCTCCTCGGAGATGTCGCTGCGCTCCGCGTACACCGCCACCTCGCGGATCAGGTCCTCCTGGCCAATGGCCGAACCCGACTCCGCCAACAGCGCGTTGATCCGCTCCTGCAGCCGCTGCTGATAATGCTCCACCACCACCGGTGCCCGCTGGGCCACCTTGGTCAGACGGTCGGCAATCTGGCGGCCGTGCTCGTGAAGCTGGTCAAGGGTTGTTCGGCCTTCGCGGCTGCGCATGGCCAGAACCTTGTCGCAGACCTCATCTGCCAACCGAAGGAGCACTGGCGCGGCGCGCTGAAGCAGCTCCTCCCCAGTGCCGGCGATCACGACCCCGGGCAGTGACAAAATGGCCCCCAGGTCGATTCGCGCTGGGTCCAGCTCGTCGGGCGCAACTGCGCGCAGCTGGGCCAGGTACCCTTGCAACGCCTCGGCGTTGATCCTAGCCGAGGCGCCGACCGAGGAACCCGAAAAACGAACGGTCATGACTACGCTGCCGCGCCCCAGCCGCTGCGCCAATGCCGGCTCGAGTTGGGCCTCAAGCCCCTGCAACTCTTCAGGCAGGCGGATCAGCGCCTTGAAGTACTTGCTGTTGAGCGACCGCAGCTCGACGACGTAGCGGGCGCCATCGACTTCCGTCGCCGCCGCTCCGAAACCCGTCATCGACCGAATCATCGTGTCACCGTTGCGGCTGGTTGCCGGGTCGAGTTGTCGGGGCCGTGGCGGGGCTCAACACATCCGAAGGCGGCGTGCCCAGAATGTCCACGTCCCCGAATTGGATCACCGGCTGCGTCGAGACCGGCTGGATTGCCGGCACGGTGGTCGGGGGCTGGATCGTTTGCGCAACGGCCGGCTGGGTCGTCGCCGCAGGCGAAACGTCGTCCAAGAGGTTCAGCGCGATCGCCAGCCCCAGGTACACCACGAACGCCACTACCGTCGCTACGGTCAGGGCATCGCCGACCCGGCCGCCGAAGACCGTCTCGGTCCCCGCTCCGCCCGCTCCGCCGAACGCCCCGGCCAGTCCGCCGCCTTGGGGACGCTGCACAAGGATAATCAAGACCATCACGACCGCCACGATGACAAACACCACGGTCACGACCCAAAACCACATCGTCATCAGCTTCGCGCCTCGCGAATCACTTCCTTCGCCTCGACCGCAGCCCGAACAATCGCCATGAACTGCTCAGCATCGAGCGATGCTCCTCCAACCAATCCTCCGTCAATCTCGCCTCGGGCGAAGAGGTCGGCGGCGTTGTCCGCATTGACCGAGCCGCCGTACTGTATGCGAATTGAGCGAGCGGCGTCTTCATCATACAAGTCGGCGATGTTCCTGCGGACCAGGCGATGGACGGCCTCGGCGTCGTCCGGACCGGCCACCTTGCCCGTTCCGATGGCCCATACCGGCTCGTAGGCGATCGTCACCTGACGCAACTGGTCGATTCCGACCTCCCGCAGACCGGACATGAGCTGGTTGATGTTGACCTGATTCGTCTGGCCGGCCTCGCGCTGCTCGTGCGTCTCGCCAATGCACACCACGACGTTCAGCCCAGCTTCGAGCGCCCGACGGACCTTCGCGTTGACCAACTCATCATCCTCGCCGATCACGTGCCGGCGCTCCGAATGGCCGGCCAGCACTACCTGCACGTTGAGATCAAGCAGCATGTCGGTGCTGACCTCGCCGGTGTATGGGCCGTCCGGCTGCGGGTAGAGATCCTGAGCGCCTAGCTGAATGCCGTGGTGCCCCAGGGTTCTGCCAACCGCTTGGAGGTAGGGAAACGGCGGATACACGGCGATGTCGCAATGCTCTACGAATTGCACGCAAGAGGCGGCGATCTCGTCGGCCAGCTCGACCGCTGAGGCCAAGTCGGTATTCATCTTCCAGTTGCCACCCACAAAGGGCCTGCGGCTCACCATGAATCACAGCATACCCGTTCGCAGGCGGGCCGACCTCTCTCCACCAGCCGTTTCGCCAGCGGGCTTGGATCGTAGCCCCCGTTTGGCAAGGCCGGCCATGTTTCGCGAGCGGGCTTGCCCCGCTGCAATCACCATGTTTCGCGCGCGGGCTTGCCCCGCTGCGGTCGCGGTGGCCGCGCGGAGGCGATCCGCGTCGGCGGCACGGGGGCGAGCTACGTCGCCAAACAGGTTTCTTAGAATGCCGTGTATGGTGCGCGCGTACCACGTCGTATTCAGTACCTACGGGTTCTGGCTCCCAAACGATCCGCGCAGATCGTGGTCGGACTTCGTGCGCTCGTGGGAGATTGCACGGTTCGGCAAGGCGAGCAAAGTCAATACACGGCGGTCACTTGCCCACACGCCACATGATGTAAAGCTTCGACAGCGGGCGAAGCGAGCACTGAAGTATACCGCAGTCGTTCTCACTGGTGTGCAGGCGCGGGCGGTTGGGCACGGATTCGCGATGGCGGTCGCGAAGTCCGGCTACTGCATTCACGCCTGCTCGATTCTGCCACAGCACGTGCATCTGGTGATCGCGCGACATCGGCTACCGGTTGAGCAGATCATCGCTCACCTCAAGGGGACCGCGACGCTACGGCTGATTGAGGAAGGTGTACATCCCCTGAACAACTGTCGCACGTCCCGACAGACGACACCTACCCCTTGGAGTCAGCGTAAGGGATGGGTTGTCTATCTCAGTGATGATGGCGACATTCGCCGCGCGATCCGGTACGTGGAAGAAAACTCAATCAAAGAGGGCAAGCGGCGGCAAAGGTGGTCCTGCGTTGTTCCCTTCGAGGCATAACCGGTTTCGCCGCGGGGCTTGTCCCCGCGCGTATCGGTATCGGAATCAAATCGAAGGCAGCGCAGCGGGGCAAGCCCGCTCGCGAAACGCAGACCGGCTACACTGTGACTTTGTATCCGGGCACTCATCTGAGCCATGAAGACGCCCAGCACTGCCACCCGCACCGCCGCGCAGGTCCGCCGGGAATTCATCGACTTCTTCGTCGAGAAGCACGGCCACAGGTTCGTGCCTTCCAGCCCCGTCGTGCCGCATGACGATCCGACCCTGCTGTTTGCCAACGCCGGGATGAACCAGTTCAAGGATGTGTTCCTCGGCCACGGCCGGCGCGACTGGACGCGCGCGGTCAATACGCAAAAGTGCATTCGGGCCGGTGGCAAGCACAACGACCTCGAAGATGTCGGCAAAGACAACTACCACCACACCTTCTTCGAGATGCTCGGCAACTGGTCCTTCGGCGACTACTTCAAGGCCGAGGCCATCGAGTGGGCCTGGGACCTTCTCACAACCGTGTGGGGATTAGACAAGGACCGACTGCACGTCACCGTCTTTGGGGGCGACGACCGCGAAGGCCTGGAGCCGGACGAAGAAGCAGCGGAGGTCTGGAAACGCTTTGTTGATCCGTCGCACATCAGCCGCTGGGGCAAGAAAGACAACTTCTGGGAGATGGGCGACACCGGCCCGTGCGGCCCGTGCAGCGAAATCCACTACGACTTCACCCCCTCAAAGACCGGCCGCGACCTCGTCAATACCGGCGATCCCCGCGTCATCGAGCTGTGGAACCTCGTGTTCATTCAGTTCAACCGTTCCGCCGACGGTACGCTCACCCCACTGCCCGCCAAACACGTCGATACCGGCATGGGGCTCGAACGCCTTGTCCGTGTGCTCCAGCACGTCCAGAGCAACTACGACATCGATCTGTTCACGCCGATCTTCAAGGCCATCGAAACACACACCGGCGCTCATCCCTATCGCGGAACGCTCGACGATCCGGTTGACATTGCCTATCGGGTGATTGCCGATCACGTTCGTTGTCTGACGGTAGCCGTCACGGATGGGTGCCGGCCGAGCAACGAGGGCCGAGGCTACGTCCTGCGCCGCATCCTTCGCCGAGCCGTGCGCCATTCGCACCAAACATTGCAAACCAAAGGCGCATGGCTGTATGAACTGGTGCCGACCGTCGTGCACACGCTGGCCGACGCCTTCCCCGAACTGAAAGAGAAGCAGACCAAGGTCGCCGACATCATCCGCGACGAGGAAGAAAGCTTCCTGCGCACACTCGATAGGGGCATCGCTCGATGGTTTACATACGCAGGTACCGCCATCTTCGACCAACTTCTTAGAGAAAGAAAGGAGGCATTCGATGACGAGCCTCTTACGATGTCTTGGGCCGGGCGAGAACCACCTCAAACGGAAATAGAAGACCTGCGCCAACGAGGCCTACTTCCAATCTCTGCAGATTCCGATGTGACCATTCACAAGAAATCTGATCTAAACGCGCATGTAGCGGAGTTTCAGCTTCGCAATGTGACCGCAGATGACTTGAGACAATTCCTTCGCGGACGCCCCAAGATTGAGGCGCAGGGAGTTTTTGAACTCCACGACACGTACGGCTTCCCGATTGATTTGACGCGTGTCATGGCCCAGGAGCGGGGGATGACCGTCGATGAGGCCGGCTTCGAGAAACTGATGGCTGAAGCGCGGGAAAGGGCAAGAGGCGCGACGCGCGACCTCGATGACCCATTCGACGTACTGGCTAACGAGCAGTTGGAGGCCTGCGACGACTCGCTCAAGTACGTTGATCCCTTCGAGTGCTCCGCGCTCATCACGTCTGTCGCGCGACACACGAAGCCCTTTGATACGGACTCTGCGAAGTTGGGGCAGGAGATCGTCTTTGCGACCGACCGCACACCGTTCTATGCCGAACAAGGCGGTCAAGTCTCGGATACAGGGACCGTACACACGGACGACGGCGAGATCGTAGTTACGCAGGTTCACCAGCGTGGCGATCACATCGTTCACATTGGGCGCGTGTCGAAGGGCAAACTCGAGACCGGAACAACCTGTCAAATGAAAGTCGATCGCGCACGGCGCGTCAGTACAATGCAGAACCACACGGCGACGCATCTGCTGAACTTCGCGCTGCGAGAAGTGATCGGCCCTGAAGAAGATCAGAAAGGCTCGCTGGTCGCGCCCGACCGGCTGCGGTTCGACTTCTCCTGCTCGCACGGGATGACCGACGAGCAGATCGAGCAGACCGAGCGCCTCGTCAACGCCGACATTGAACAGGACCTCGAGGTGTTTGCGGAGGTCGTGCCGCTGGCCCAGGCCAGGAGCATCGCAGGCGTCCGCGCTGTGTTCGGCGAGAAGTATCCCGACCCCGTGCGGGTGGTGACGATCGGCGCTCCGCTTGCGGAAGTGCTCAAGGATCCGGGCAACGAGCAGTGGAGCGAATTCTCGATCGAGCTGTGCGGCGGAACACATCTGCCCCAGACCGGCGAGGCGAAACAGCTCGTCATCATCCAGGAGCAGGCGCTGGCGGCGGGGGTTCGGCGAATCACGGCGCTGACCGGCCAGGCTGCGCACGATGCCCAGGCCGCGGGTCGGGAACTCGAAGCCCGCACTCGCCGCGCGGCTGAACTGGGTGACGACGAATTGCTCAATGAATTCAACGAGATCACCGCCCAGCTCCAAGGGCTGACCATCGGCGCCGTGGCGAGAGGCCGGATCGACGCGCTGCTCGGGCCGGCGCGCGATCGAGTCAAGCGAATCCACAAGCACGCACAGGCGGAGACTCGGGCCGGGGCCGTGGATCAAGCCCGCCGTATCGCCGCCGCCGCGACCGGCCCAATCATCGTCGAGCAACTGTCCGATGCCGATCACGACGGGCTGCTCAGCGCGATGGACGTGATCCGAGCGAGACACACAGCGGCGGCCGTCATGCTGTTTGGGACCGATGAGGCTGAGTCGAAGGTGTCGATCGTGGCCCGGGTGCCGCAAGCGCTGATCGAACGCGGGCTCAAGGCGGGGGATTGGGTCCGCGAAGCGGCCAAGGCGTGCGGCGGGCGAGGCGGCGGACGGGCGGACATGGCGCAGGCCGGGGCCAAGAATCCCGCGATGGTTCCCGAAGCGATCACTGCCGCCAAGGCCTTTGCGGAGCAGAACCTCAAATGACCAGCCAGAATCCCGACAAGCAACCACCAGCCTCCAACAATGCTCAGGCCAACCTGCCGAGCATCGTCCAACACGTCGATCGCAAACAGATCAAGCAATTCGTCACGCAGATCAAATCGGCCGAGCAACAGGTCGGTGAGCACATCCTCAAGGCGCTTCAGGACGATGAGACCGTGGCCGTGCTCACCACAGTCGTGGTCGGCGGCGACGGCGGACAACACATCGTCTCCGCAGCGCTCGACCCCGGGATCCTGCAACAGGTTCAGCATCTGCTGCGTGACGCCCAATCGCAGCGTGACGAAGAGATCCCCTGCGTCGGCTTCCACTGCCTGCTCAAGCGGAAAGACCAGGGCAAGAAGGAAACCGACAAGTCGTCATAGTCATCGTCGGGGCAAGTCAACCAAGAACACTGCCCCCCCCGGCCCAGCCGAGGGCTCATGGCCCTCACCCCGAACCCCTGATGCCTCTCTTTCATCTCTCGCTCGCCCAATGGTCGCTGCATCGGATGCTGTTCTCAGGCCAACTTGAGACGCTCGATTTCCCCGAGTTTGCAAGAACGCGGTTCGATATCGACGCCGTCGAGTACGTCAACACCTTCTTCAAAGACAAAGCGCAGGACCGCGCGTATCTGGGCGATCTGAAGAAGCGCGCCCGGGACGCCGGCGTCAGAAGCTTGCTCATCATGGTCGATCGCGAAGGCGCTCTGGGTGATCCCGATGATGCCAACCGCACCGCCGCGGTCGAGAATCATCACAAGTGGGTCGAGGCGGCGAAGTTCCTCGGCTGCCACAGCATTCGTGTCAATGCTCATTCCGACGGCACACCTGATCAGCAGCGCGATCTTGTCGCCGACGGCCTGCGCCGCCTTACCGAGTTCGCCGCGCAGCACGAGATCAATGTCTTGATTGAGAATCACGGAGGGCTGTCATCAAACGGCCAATGGCTGGCGAGCGTCATCACGCAAGTTGATCATCCGCGCTGCGGTACATTGCCGGACTTCGGCAACTTCCACATCCAAGGCGATGAGTGGTACGATCGCGACCAGGGTGTGGCGGAATTGATGCCCTTCGCCAAGGCCGTCAGCGCAAAGAGCCACGACTTCGACGAAGCCGGCAATGAGATCAACACCGACTATCACCGGATGATGAAGATCGTCCTGGACGCCGGCTACCACGGCTATGTCGGCATCGAGTATGAAGGCGAGAAGCTCAGTGAGATCGACGGCATCGCGGCGACAAAGCGCCTGTTGAAGTGCGTGGGGATTCGATGAACGCGGCTCAGCGCAGGTTGGCGCCCAACTCCTGCGGATATGCATCCGCAGCTATGAATAACCGAACAACCATCCGGATGATAGCCGCGGATGCATATCCGCGGGCTCGGACGATCCTCTATAATCGGCGCCATGAAAGCAGCCGTCATCACCAGACAAGGCGCACCAGTCGCGCCGAACGTGCAGGTCGTTGACGATTGGCCCCAGCCGACGGCGGGTCCTGGGCAGGTGCTTATCAAGACCGAGGCCGCGGCACTGAACCATCTCGATCTGTGGATCGGCCGGGGGCTGCCCGGCGTCGATCTGAAATATCCGTGCATCAGCGGCTCAGATGGCTGCGGAATCGTCGAGTCGGTTGGTCAAGGCGTCGATCAGTCGTGGATCGGCAAACAGGTGGTGATCAATGCCGCAATGCCCGTGGCCGATCCGACCCGGCCACAGAGCAATCCAACCCTGCCCGACCTGCGAATGATCGGCGAGCACGAGCCGGGAACGATGGCGCAGAACTTTGTCGTCCCAGCAGAGAACGTGTTGGACATCGGCGACGCGAATGCGGTCGATGCAGCTGCGTTCGGCCTGACCCATCTGACCGCATGGCGAATGCTGTGGACCAAAGCCCGCCTTGAACCCGGTCAGTCCGTGCTCATCACCGGCATCGGTGGCGGCGTCGCATTGGCGGCGCTGAATCTCGCCCGGCATTTCGGCTGCACGACGATCGTCACCAGCCGGCATCAATGGAAGCTCGACGAGGCGTTGAAACTAGGTGCGGATCACGCCGTCCTTGACGCCGGCGAAGATTTCTCACGTGAGGTCCGCAAACTCACGGGCAGGCGAGGCGTCGACGTGTGTGTGGATTCGATCGGCAGGGCGGTCCATCAATCGTGTATCAAGTCGCTGGCCCGAGGTGGAGTACTCGTTACCTGCGGCTGCACCACCGGCCCGGATGCCGAAACCGACCTTGCTCGCCTCTTTTGGAATCAGTGCAGCATCATCGGCTCGACCATGGGCGACATGAATGAGTTCAGCCGTGTGGTTGCGCTCTTCACTTGCGGCGCGATCAAGCCGGTCATCGACACCGTGTACGACGCGGCGGAAGCCGCCAACGCCTACGAGCGGCTGGAGTCCGGCGAACAGTTCGGCAAGGTCGTCGTCCGCTGGCCGTGAGCAATTCCCAAGACGTGCATCGAAACACCCGCCTGCCGGGGGGCAAGCGGGTGCGAAAATTCGAAGACTAAGCAATGCTCAGGCCGCGGCCTGGAACTGATCCTGGTCGCCGGTGGTCGTGTCGCTGGTGGCGGCGGTGTCGGCTGAGAACGCGGCCTTCCAGGCAGGCCTCGTGAACAGGACACCCAGAACGACGGGGTAGATGAATCCCATGATCGTGACGAACCCGAAGCCGCCGATGATCGCCGCCCCGACGCCCATGATGATCTTTGATCCTGCGTAGGCGAGGCTGCACGTCCGACCCCAGGGACGGACCTTCATTACGCCGACGCCTGCGACGATCAGCAAGATGCCCAGGGCCATGCCCACCAGCCCCAGGAGCACGAACATCGCGCCGCCGGTCGCAGCCGCTTCCGCGAATCCCTCGGTGCTTGTGCCATCCGCGGCCGCAGCCTCCTCCATGGCACTGCCAAAGAGGGCAAACGCTCCGCCGCCGAGAATCAAGAGCAGGGAGCCGATGCACCCAAGCCCGCCAAATACGAAGTTGAGGATGCCGATTACCGTCATCCCACCAGTTCGTTGCGTTGCCATAACATTCCCTTTCTCTGATCAAGACGAATGCGAGATTCACATCGGACCGATCCAGGGCAGACATTGGTGCCAGAAGCGACAAACGGCCCAATTTCCTACAAATCGGCCGGGGACCTGGGCGGGTGAGCGATCGACAAGAACCGTGACAACTCTATTGATTGCAAACCTTTATAGATCAGTCTCGGCCGGGCGTGGACCAGCTGGCCCCAAAGTGGCCGCCGGGGCAATCCGCCATGCCGGGATGTACGGTCACCGGCAATCGCGGCCCGGGCGGCCCTAGAATCACCCTCAGATGGCGGGTGGCCCCGGCCTGCTCCGCCCCGGTCGGAACAGTTGGGCGCTCAACCCCGTCCGCGGTTTGCTCTAGAGAGTTCGCGGCCAGTAGACCTCCTTCCCCCCGGACCCACAGATGCCCTACTCCTTCAACGGCAACCCAACCCACACCCTTGGCGTGGAAGTGGAGCTTCAGTTAGTCGATGCCGAGACCCTCGCCCTGTCCAGTTCGGTTCAGAAGATTCTCGATTGTGTTCCCGAGGAATGGTCCGACAAGGTCAAGCCCGAACTGATGCAGAGCTACTGTGAGTTCAACACCGACATCTGCGCCACCGTCAAGGATGTCCAGCGGGATCTCACGGAAAAGCTCCAATGGGGTCAGGCGACGGCGCGACGGCTGGGGTTGAAACTCGCCTGGGGCGGCACCCACCCGTTCAGTCCCTGGCATGAACAGATCTACAGCCCCGGCAAGCGCTACGCGTGGATCACCCGAGTAATGCAGGACATCAGCCGGCAACTTGTCGTGTTCGGCCTGCACGTGCACGTGGGGGTTGATTCGGGCGATAAGGCCATTCAGCTCTGTGATCGGCTGCTGCGCCACCTGCCGACGCTGCTGGCTCTGAGCGCGAACTCGCCGATGTGGAACGGGCGGGTCACGGGCATGGAGTCGTATCGCTCCAAGATCATGGACGCGCTGCCGACTGCCGGCCTGCCGCAGCACATGCGCAACTGGTCGGAGTACGTTTGGCTCGTCGATCACCTCTGCTCCACCGGATTCATTCGATCTATTCGCGAGATCTGGTGGGATGTCCGCCCGCATCATGAGTTCGGCACGGTTGAGGTGCGGATAATGGATATGCCCTTGAACATGGACCACCTGCTTGCGCTCGTGGCGCTGACGCAATGTCTGGTCGCGGGGACATCGGATTACATCGACAAAGGGGCCTACCTGGTCGACTGTCATCCCATGATCGCCAAACAGAACAAGTGGCACGCTGCCCGCTACGGCTTGGATGCGATGTTCGTCGACCCCGACACGATGAAAGCAGTGTCGGCCGTCCAAACCGTGCGCAGCCTGGTTGACCGCTGCACGCCATATGCCCAACGACTCGGCTGCGTCCAGGAGTTGCAGGCCGTCAACGAGATCCTCGAGCACGGCAACGGCGCCACCCGGCAGCGCGAGGTCTATCAACAAACCGGCGAGATGGGTGAGGTCGTCAGGCTCCTTACAGACCCGGTTCGTGAACCGATCGCCCCAGCGCCCCGATCCTGATGCATCCTGATCAAAACGACCGCGATGGAGGCCGCGATGGCACAACCGGACAGCACGACCAACGAAAACGAAGCGCAACCCAACTCAGGCGGGACCGCAACCGCTGTAGCGACCAAACCGGCTCGACCCAAGCCCAAGCGCCTTCCGCCCTGGAAGGTGCTGCTGCACAACGACGATGTCAATGACATGCTCTACGTCGCCGACACGATCGTCGGGCTGACGACGCTGAGTCGTCAGGACGCGGTGCAGCGCACGATCGAAGCACATGAAACCGGCGTAGCGATGCTGCTCGTCACCAATCGCGAACATGCGGAACTGCTGGCCGAACAGTTCGCTTCCAAGAGCCTCACCGTCACCATCGAGCCGGACGCCTGAGCAGTCCGCCGACTGGGCTGGGGTATCGGCATCACCGACGCGCCCAACCCGACCAAAGGAGCTTGTGCCGTCTGCTGCTACGCCTATGATACAGGGAATCAAACGCCTGCACTTCACCTTGGCCGGAGATATGGAGGCCATGATGCGCTTCGTGATTCTGGCGGCCATGTTGGCAACTGGGGCCTTGGTTTCTTCGACCCGTGCCCAGACCACGCTCGATCGGCCGATCGGCCAGGATCGCCCCTACCGCGTCGACAGCGGAATCCTTGCCAACCCGGCAGGCGCCGCAACCATCCTGTTCCGCGAGACGGTGCACATCAAGGGCGCAGCCTGGATGCGTGTATACTTCGGCTCTGTCGTGCTAGCCCCCGGCAGCGTCGTTCGCGTGACCTCAGCGCTCGACGGCGAGACTCAGCAGCTCGACGATGTCGCAATGGCGATGTGGGGCAATACGTCGGCCTACTTCAACGGTGACACCATGGTGGTGGAGCTGATCGCCGGCCCCAAGACTGCCAACAACCGCCTCATCATCGATCACCTGACGCTGGAGCTGGGGGTGGCCCACCCGATCGGGTCCTGTGGAATCTGCGGCTCGGATGATCGGGTGCCGTCCAACCAGAACTGGGCCGGACGACTCGTTCCGCCGGGCTGCTCCGCCTCGGTGTGGAATGAGGAAAGCTGCCTCGTGTCGGCCGGCCATTGTGTCGCCCCCGATGCGGTGATCGAGTTCAACGTGCCACCGTCAAGCCCGGACTGCCGCACCGATCACCCGCCGGTGGCTGACCAGTTCCCGGTGATCGAGGCCCTTTTCTCCAATCAAGGCGTGGGCAACGACTGGGCGGTGATGCGCACCGGCACAAACAATATGGGACAGACCGCCTTCGAGCGCTACGGGCAGCTCAGGCCGATCGCCGAGGAGCCGGGGCAGATCAGCGAGACGCTCTTTGTCTGGGGCTACGGCATCGACTCCGAATGTGAGCTGTCCCAGACACAGCAAACGTCCACCGGCACGCTCATGACCGTGCAGCCCAACCACTACACCTACGACGTGGATACCACCTTCGGAAACTCCGGATCGGCGGTCATTCGACCGCACATTCGGGATGGGAACCTTCTTGCCATCGTCACTCACTGTGATTGCCCCAACAATATCGGCACTCGGGTGGACCTGCCCGCCTTCGCCGCGGCGCGGGCGGCGATGTGCCCGCCTCCGCCTGATCCGTGCGCGGCCGACCTCGACGACGACGGCACCGTGGGCATCCTCGATCTGCTCGCGCTGCTGGCGGCTTGGGGCAGTGACCCCGGAGGTCCGCCCGACCTCGACGGCGACGGCACCGTCGGTATCGCCGACCTGCTTCAGTTGCTCGCCGATTGGGGCGACTGCCCATAACCCCCCGCGCGCGGTTCAGCGCTTCAGCAATCGCGTAAGTTGCGCGACCTCCTCGTCCACCTCGCCCGGGTCGCTCACCCCCTCGGCCACGACCCGCAAAAACTCACGCCGTAACTTGTCCTTGATCGTGTCAACCATTGTGTAGATCTTCTGCGGGTCGCGCTCGCCCAGCGACTGCATCAGGTCTTCATACGGCGCCGGCTGACATCCATATTTGTTCGGTCGCAACACACGGGCTTCAAACGCCTCCCATTGGCGCTGCATCCGGCGCCTACGGCAATCGGCCTCGACACGGGCCAACGTCACGTCGAGCGTGATGCTGCTGAACATCCGATCGTACACGGCCTGCGGATCGTCATCCTCTAAGCGCCCGATCACGTCAAGCGTTTGGGGATCCAACGAAACGAACTTCGGCCGGCCCTCGCCGTTGCGCCCATGCTCGTGACGGTGCTGATCCGTCACGAAGTGTTCCAGGCATTTCAGCAGAAACCAGCGGAACCGCCCGTGATCCTTCTTCGCCCGGCTGATCAGATCGCGGCCGAGCACGACCTCGCACATGAACGCCTGGACGAGATCGTCAGCATCGGCCGGCTGCACACGCTTCGCCTTGCAAAGATACGCGTACACCGGGGGACGGTACCGCTCCAACAACACCTCAAGGGCCGCTGGATCGACCTTGGCCTTCTCGATCAGCGTCCAGCTCGTGGTTTGGAACCAGCTTGCGGTCTGGTTCGAGGCCATCACCGCCACCTTATCTACCCCCCAGCGAAAAACCGCAGCCTTGCGGCTAGATCACCACGATTCTACCGTAGTTTGTGAGGGGATACTCTGCCATGCTCACGCCCCAGCAAGCCAAACGCCTCGCGGCGGACCTGTTCGACGACGCTGATCAGCCTGTCGGGGCCGACTCCAACCCCCCGCTGCCCGAGCGGATCGGCTCCTACCGCATACGCAGAATCATCGCCGCCGGCGGCATGGGCACCGTCTTTGAAACCGAGCAAACTCATCCGCATCGCACGGTGGCGCTGAAGGTCATGAAGCGCGAATACGGCTTGCGTGGACGACGGGCCCTTCGGCGGTTCGAATATGAATCCGAAATCCTGGCCAGCCTCCGCCACCCCGGCATCGCTCAGATCTTCGAAGCCGGCACTTACGACGATGGCTCAGGCGGCGTGCCTTATTTCGTCATGGAATACATCCCTGATGCCAAACCCATCACCAAATATGCTGACGAACACAAGCTAAGCATCCGCCTGCGCCTGGAGTTGTTCGCCGAAGTCTGCGACGCGGTGCACCACGGCCATCAAAAGGGCATCATC
>JAPUKX010000152.1 GCA_027295435.1 Planctomycetota bacterium
CAGTCTCGTCAGATCATTCCAGGTCACGACCAACAGCACTGTCGCGATGAAGGCCAGCCCGACGATGGTGGCCGCATTCTGGAAAGCCGGTGACGGCGCGCGCCCTTTCAACTTCTCGTACACCAGAAACAGGAAGAGCCCGCCGTCAACAATCGGGATCGGCAGAAAGTTGATCACGGCCAGGTTTACACTGATAATGGCCAGGAAGAAGATCAGGTAGGTGAAGCCACGATCGGCGATCCGCGCGCCGATGTGGACGATACCCACGGGCCCGTGAAGCTGCTCCACGCCGATGCTGCCGCGCAGCAGCCGGTCAAGAGTCAGGTAGGTCATCACGATGAACTTGTGGGTCTGCGCAAAGCCCATGATGACAGCCCGCACAGGATTGCTGCCGGCACTGAGCGTGGTATAGATCGGCTCGAACGCAGAGCCCGGCAGCTCGCTTCGCCACGAAAGGTCGTGCAGCGCCGCGACCTGTTCGCCAGCCAGTACCAGGTCGACGGTTTCGCCTTCGGCGTTGGGCGTCGGATGCGTAATCGTCAAGGTCACGGTTGCCGCGGCCCCGCTGTCCAAGGCCGATCGGGTTTCAGTACGCAGCGCCTGACGAAACGACGCCCAATCCGAGACGGGTGTGTCATTGACAGCATCGATACGGGTGCGGCCAAACAAGAACCAGTCGGCCACGGGCGTGGGCTGGACGGTCGTTTGGCCGTCAGGCCCGGGCGCGGTGCGCAGCCGATCAATCGGCTGGGCAATCAGCGGAAGCTCCCATGCCCAGTCGATGTGGATGTTGAGTCTACCCTTGCGGTCAACGCGGGCCTTCACGGGCAGCCGGGCACCGTCGCGCAGGAGCAGCAGATCAATCTCGCCGCTTTTGTGCGTGGCGAGCTCGGCCTTGAGCCCGGCCATGCGAGGCCCGTCCACCACCCCGGCGCGCAGGATGACATCGCCCGGCTCAAGAACCTTCCGGTTGGGTTTGTTGCGACCACTGGAAACTGCAACAATCTTCACCAAAGGGGTCAGACCAAAAAGGCCGGATTCGATATTCTGCTCGACGCCGGGTATCGCCGTGGCGTAGCGAAGGATCTGGAAAATGGGCGTCACGTCAACATCGGTGCGGACCAGAGCTTGCTCATCAAAGTCGGGGCCATCGCCCGAGGCGGTCCACGCCGTCGGCACCGGCCGGCCGCCCGACTGCCGAACGACTTCCTGAAACTGTTCGTAAGTTTCGATTCGCTGCCCGCCGGCCGAGACGAGGCGCATCCCCGGGCGAACGCCGGCGTCGATCAGTCCGAGCTCGGCCAGCATTTCGGTGAGCCGTCCATCGTCGTCTGCCAACAACGTACTCGATCGCGCAGGATTAATGCCGATGCCCAGAAGGCCGGTGCCCGGGTCCTTCTCTGGGGTCAGCAGGAACTCCAGCGGAGCGCTCACGCCGGCGCGCTGCACCGTGAACTTCAGTGACTTGCCGGGCTTCGCCATAGCAGCGGCGATGCGGATGTCGGCGAACGTTTCGACGGGCTCGCCCTCGATATAGGTGATGCGGTCACCAGGCTTCAAGCCGATGCTTTCCGCGCCCGGGTCCGTGGCGTCGATGGCGGCGGTGGTGCCCGCGGGCATTGATCTTGCAACCGCGCCAACCACGGGCGCCTCGGACTGTACGCCGATCATGAACGCCACGATGAACAGGCCAACCGCCAGCAGGACGTTGGCCACCACGCCGGCGGAGACGACCACCATGCGCTTGCCTATCGTGCAGACGTTGTAGCTGCGGGGGTCGGCCGAGACGTAACTGGGGTTGATGTCTTCCTGGCCGAGCATCTTCACGAAGCCGCCGATCGGCAGCCATCGCAGCGAGTATTCGGTTTCGCCCAGCCCGTAGCGGGCCAGTTCCTTTCCGCCTAGATCATCGGGCGCCTTGCCCGTCTTGGCCACGACGCGCCCGCGCGTCGAGCCCCATACCAGACCAATGCCCCGTCGCCAGGAGATGATCGCCCGGCCCATCCCGATTGCGAACACCTCGGTGCGAATCCCCGCCCACTTGGCTGCGAGGAAATGGCCGAGCTCGTGTACGAAGATCAAGACCCCGAATCCGAAGATGATCAGCAGCAGGTTGGTCGTGGTGGTAAGTAGATTCATGTGATCTCTGCTCGATCAAGAAGAAGCGCGCTTGCCAATACCCCTTGCGTCCGCCCGTCGCCTGGCGGCGACGGCTAGACGTTAACACTCCCTCGATTGCTCACAGCCGACGACGTGGGCAGATCGACACGTTCGGACCTGCCGCCGCATTGGGCCCCAACGCGGCGGTTGACTTCATCTCGGGCAGCTCGATCAGCGCGCCGCACGTCGTCGAGGCCCTCCAGCGGCGTTGGTTCAATCGTAGCGAGCGTCTCGCGGACCAACTCGGCGATCATCCCAAACGGAATCTTGCGATCCAGGAAGGCGGCGACGGCTGCTTCGTTGGCGGCGTTGAGGACAGCCCCCGCAGTGCCACCCGCCTCGATCACCTGATACGCCAGACCCAGCGCCGGGAAACGCTCGTGATCCACCGGCTCAAAATCCAGGCGGCAAGCGTTGGCCCAATCCATCGTCGCCGCGCAGCCTCCCAGGCGATGCGGCCAGGTCAGGGCATATTGAATTGGGGTTCTCATGTCGGGTGGTCCAAGCTGGGCGATGACCGAGCCGTCCACGAACTCGACGAAGCTATGGACGATCGACTGGGGATGGACGATCACCTCGATCTTCTGGGCGGGGATATCAAACAGCCAGTGAGCTTCGATCACCTCCAGGGCCTTGTTCATCAGCGAGGCGGAGTCAACGGTGACCTTCGGCCCCATGTCCCAGGTCGGATGATCGAGTACCTGCTCGACGGTGGCGTGGTAGAGTCGTTCGCTGGGCCAGGTACGCAACGGACCGCCCGAGGCCGTGAGCACAAGACGGGCGACTTCCTGGACGGATCGCCCAGCCGCAAGACATTGGAAGATTGCGCTGTGCTCAGAATCAATCGGCAGCAGGTTGACGCCTTTGCGACGCACCTTGGGCATCACCAGCGCTCCCGCCGCGACCAACGTCTCCTTATTCGCCAGCGCGAGGTCGCAACCGCGGTCAATGGCCGACAAAGTGGCGGGCAGCCCGGCGGAGCCGACCATCGCCCCCAACACCAAGTCTCCTGGTTGGGCCACTGCGTCGATGAGCTGTACCGCTGCCTCCTCACCGGCATAGACGTGGGGGATTGAGGCGAGCGCCGGTGCCTGGTCTGCGTCTGCGATCGCGACGTGCTTGACGTCAAACCGCTGAGCCTGCTGCCCCAAGAGCGCGGCATTGGCGCCGCCGGCCAAGCCGACAACGTCGAACCCGCCTGCGGCGGCCCCTCCGCGACGGCACAGATGGGCGACTACCTCCAGGGCGTTGCTCCCGATCGATCCGGTGGAGCCGAGAACGATCAGGCGACGGCAGGCTGGTTGAGGCTGTCGAGTCACTCTTCCAGATTATCCTTTACATCAGCTAGCGCGGTGCGTGAAAGGACCCGGCGACTTCGATAAAGTCGCTTCATTGTCCGCGCCGCAGGCCCAGCGGTCTCGACGCCGGCGGCCGCGGAGTCGCGCTTGGAGGACTCGTCGGGTTGGGCAGAACTTCCGCGGTCTGTTTTCTTGGTCGTTGCAGGCTGGCCAGCGGCGATGGAGCCGTTGGTTCGCCCGGCTGATCTGGAACCCGCAACCTTGGGTCGGCGGTTCTTTCTCACGCCGGCCCCTTTGCCGGTGTGTCGGGAGGATTCCTCAGCGCCGCGATCGTCACGCCCTGCAGTGGTGAATGATTCGGGGGCACGGCCGGACCCGTCTGCGTCCGAGCGTGGGTCGGCTGAGCCGGTGCGCGATCGGGCCGCAGGCGCATCGGCTGCTCTGGGAACAGTCTTGCGACGGCGGGAGGTCTTGGTGCCAGTTGGGGCTTGACGGACATCGCGGCCGGCGGAATCCACCGGCGGGGTCTTGGCGTCAGCGGCTCGGCCCTCGGTGCCCACCAGGGTTCGAATCCGCAGGGCCATCGGCGGCGTCACCAATGACATATGGTTGTTCAAGTCAAGGTCATCCTGGGCCTTGCATCGACTGAGAATCTCACGTGACGCGACGCCAAGGTCCCGGGCGAGCTGGTGAACAGGAATGGATCCGTCCTCACGCGGGCGACCCCTGCCTCGTCGGGACCGGCGACGACGGGGCTTCTTGGTCGCCTGGCTGCCATCGGACGGCGTCTCGGCAGGTCTGGCAGCCCCGGCTTCATCGGACGCGGCATCAGCACCCTCGCCCGCTCGATCAGGCGTCGTATCGGCCCCCTCTGCGAGCGCGAGGGTGGTGGCATCGGCTGGCGCGCCTCGGCGGCGACGCCGTCGTTTCTTGGTCGGGGATTTCCCGGCCGGTGCAGGCTTCTTTGCTCGCTCCTTGCTCTGGGCTGCTTCAAGCTGCCCGATCGTTGGAACTTGCAGCGGCGGCAGCTTGGCCACGTCCATCTCGGCGCCACGGTCGTCGTAGGCAAAGAAATCGACGCGATCGACAGCGATGGCATCGCTGACCCGCACGTCGATCGTCTTGCCCGAGGCGTCCTCCAGCGCGACCAGCTCCCGCCTCTTGCTGCTGAGCAATACCGAGGCCACCCGAGGCGAGCACACGACCTCCACCCGTCTGACGCGATCGAATTGCAATACATAACCGACTTGCCGCATGGCGTCGGCGCCGAGGGACTGTGGCGTCTTGATTTCGCCCTGTCCGTCGCAATACCCGCACGGCATGAAGTGACTCATGCGCAGGCTCGGGCGCATACGCTGCCGGGTCAATTCAACAATGCCGAACTCGCTAATGCGCAGCATCGTGGTCCGGGCCCGATCGCGCTTCAGCGCCTGGCGAAACCGTTCTTCAACCTCGCGGCGGTGCTGGAGACGGTGCATGTCGATCAAGTCGTTGATAACCAAACCACCCAGATCGCGCAGGCGAAGCTGGCGGCAGATCTCATCCACTGCCTCGCAGTTCGTTCCAAAGGCGTTCGTCTCGCTGTCGGTCGCACGGCGACTGCGGCCGGAGTTGACATCGATTGCCACCAGCGCTTCGGTCTGGTCGATGACGAGCTTGCCGCCTGAGGGCAGCGGCACTTCGCGGCTGTGAATCAGATCGATCTGCCTTTCGATGTCAAAAGCGTGGAAGATGGGCACGGGACTTCGATAGCGAATGAGCTTGGGGGCGGAGCGTGGCGCCACGACGCTGAGGAACGCCGCCGCCCGTTCGTGCGCCGATTCGCAATCAACGATGACGGCCGAGATCGACGGCCGCAGCACATCACGGATGGTGCGGATGAACAGGTCGGATTCGGTGTAGAGCTCACACGGCGCGCCGATGTCCTTGATGCGCCGGTCCATGACCTTCCACAACCGCACCAGGTAGGCCACGTCGCGCGTCAAGTCGGTCCGGGTCTTTCCAAAGCCGGCGGTGCGGAGAATGAACCCGAACCCCTGGGGCAGCTTCAGCGAGTCGAGGACCTGGCGCATCTGGCGGCGCTTGACGGGATCCTCGACCTTGCGGGACACGCCGACGCGATCCATCTCGGGCATCATGACCAGCAGCCGCCCGGGAATGGACAGGTAGCTGGTCAGGGTGGGTCCCTTGGTGCCCAGGCCCTCCTTGAGCACCTGCACAAGCACTTCGTCGCCACGTTTCAGCGCGTCCTGGATGGGCGGACGAGCATGCCGAGGGATCTTCATGCCGACCCGCTCGGTTCGCTTGGCGCCGGGAAAGTACCGCGGATGAAGGTCGGAAATGTGCAGGAAGCCGGCTCGACCCTGACCGTAATCGATGAACGCGGCCTGGATGGCCGACTCAACATTGGTCACGCGGCCCTTATAGATGTTGCCGACGTTGGTGGCGGTAGCCGCGCGCTCGGTGTACAGCTCTTCCAGATGATTGTCCTGCAGGATCGCGATCCGGCATTCCTCGCCGGGCGTGACGTTGACGACCATCAACTCCGTCGCGTCGCTCTTCTTTGTACTGACCACGAATGCAAATCTCCGGGGAATCGCTCCCGGCAAGCCGACCCAGCCGCATGAGGCAGAATAATGCGACAGCCGCTGGGGTGTCCGTCACCAGAGGCGTCGGTTGTGGCGCGGTGCCTGGATGCTGCCAGCGCATGCTTCGGGGGGCTCGTCGGCGGCCAACGCATTGGGCACAGGACTGCACATCGCCCGCGAGGGGCGAGGCTCATCCGGCGCAACCTTGGCCGGTGCTTGTTTGTTTCAACCCGAGATGGTTATCCAGCGGACCAACCGCCGTCCATTTCGGGAATGACTCTTTGAACCGCGTCGCGGAGGCAATTCAGGACCTGCCGCTCAGAATCGAACGAACCGACCTTTCGGGCGAGCCGTTCACAGGATTCAATATCGACCGATCGGATGACCCGCTTCACATGCGGGATCTGCGATGGCACCAATGAGAGGGTACGCAGGCCCATGCCGATGAGCAACATCGTATACTCCACTTCACCAGCGATCTCCCCGCAAAGGCTGATGTCGACCTTGAAACGCCTGGCCACGCGGACAACCGCCTTGATCAGTTGCAGCACGGCGGGGTGGGCGCCGCTATAGAGGTTGGCCACTCGCTCGTTTGCTCGATCCACGGCCAGGGTGTACTGGATCAGATCGTTGGTGCCGATCGAGAAGAACGACACCTCGCGGGCCAGGGTCGAAGCCATCAACGCGGCGCTGGGGACTTCGATCATGATGCCCACGGGCATGCTCTGATCGAACTCGATGCCTTGCTCCTGGCACTCCTCCATCACGTCGGAAAGGATCATCTTGGCCTGACGCAGTTCCATCGCAGTGGAAATCAAGGGAAACATGATCTTGATCGGCCCCAGAGCTGAGGCGCGCAGGATCGCTCGCAGTTGCGTCTTGAACAACGGGAGATTCTGGAGGCAATAACGGATGCTGCGCAGGCCGAGAAATGGATTGCGCTCCGGCTCTTCCGCTCGCGATTGGGTGTACTTGTCGGCCCCCAGATCAAGCGTTCTGATCGTCAGCGGTTTGCCGTCCAGAAGCTCGATGGAACGCTTGTGGGCCTGGAAATGGTCCTCCTCGGTGGGCTCGGTCTGACTGGTGAGGTACAGAAACTCCGTGCGATAGAGTCCTACCCCGTCCCCGCCGTTGGCCAGCACCGATTCAATCTCATGGGGGAACTCGATATTGCCCATCAACGAGATGCGTGTGCCATCGAGCGTGACCGGCTCCAGGGAGGCAAGCTCCCGCAGGGCCAGCTGATCGGTCCCGATGCGCACGATGTCTTGCTCATAGTGCTCAAGCGTCTCGCGGTCAGGGCGGATGATGACCCGGCCGGTCTCGCCATCGACGATGATCTGATCGCCCTCTTCGACGTACTGGGTGACGCGCTGAGAGCCGACGACCACGGGAATGCCGAGTGCGGCGGCGACGATTGAGGCGTGGTCCGTTCGCCCACCGGCATCGGTGGTGAATCCGATCACCTTCTTGGGGTCGAGTGAGGCAGCCCGGGCCGGGGTCAGCTCGTGGGCCACCAGGACCACAGGCTCGGTCAGCCGGGCCAGGCGATCCTCAGACTCCCCGATGAGCTTGCTGAGCACCCGCCGATCGAGATCCAACACATCACTGGTCTTCTGGCGGAAGACCTCGCTGTCCATCTCGCGAAACCGGCGTGTCAGCGCCCGAAACGCTTCGGAGACGGCGTACTCCGCGGTCACCCGGTCCCGCTGGATGTGCTGGCGAATGGGGTCAATGAGCGACGCGTCATGGAGCAGGCCGAGATGGAACTCGAAGATCTTGGCGGGCTCCGGCCCCAGCTGTTCGGCCGCCCGGTCACGGTCCTTCTGAAGCTCCTGGATCGCCTGGCTGACGGCGTCGGCGAGCCGTTGCTGCTGATGGGGCACACCCTCTTGTGGGACCGTACGATAGGGAACGTGAAGGACCGCGTCGTCGAGGACAAAAGCACGGCCGATCACTACGCCATGCGAAACGGGAATGCCTTGGATGACCTCCATCGAGCAGCTGCGGTCCTTTCTGTGCACTGAACACCGGATTGGCTGCCTCCACCGCAGTCCTGGGGGCGCAAAGGCCGAGTATACTAAGGGCCCTACGAGAACCACGCTAAGAGGGGCAAGCTTGGGGAGGTGGCCAACCCTGCTCCCCCCCGCCAAAGCAGGTTCGCCGGCCGGCACAGGGCCGATTGTTACCGCGGTCAGCCCGGCCTGCCAGCTCACTCTATCAGGGCGTCAAGGCTGGGCTGCGGCTGGCCGGCCGCAGTCGTGCGTGACCGACCGGTCCAGAGATAATAGGCTGCGGCCTTGACGTCATCGATGATGACGATGATGCACGGCAGCACGATGAGGATCAGCCCGGTCGCGCTGATGAGCCCGAACGAGATGCTGATCGCCATCGGGATGAGGAACTTCGCCTGAAACGACTGTTCCAGCATCAGCGGCGACAGAGCGAGGACGGTGGTGATCGTGGTGAGGAAGATCGGCCGAAGGCGTTGCCCGCCGGCCTCGATCAACGCCTCTGTCAATCCCATGCCCTCCTTGCGCTTGGAGTTGAAGAACTCCACGAGGATGAGCGAGTCATTGACCACAATACCGCTCAGCGCCACGAACCCGATCAGGCTCAGGAATGTCATCTGGTAGCCCATGAGGAGGTGGCCCCAGATCACGCCGATCAGACTAAAGGGGATCGCCAGCATGACCGCGATCGGCTGGGTGTAGCTGCCGAACAGCCAGGCCAGGATGATGTAAATCAACACGCACGCGGCCATGAACCCCAGCGGAAGTGTTTCGAATGCTCTGCGCAGCTCGCGTTGCCGGCCGCCCAGCTCAATTCCGACGTCGGGGTGCTCCCGCCGCAGCTCGTCCAACCGCGGCTGCAGTTGGGCCATGATCTGCTCGGGATTGGCCGACGGCGCGGTGTCGGCGGTGACGGTCACGGCCCGTCGTCGATCCAGGCGGCGGATCAAGGAGTAGCTGGATCCTTCCGTGACCTGGGCCACTTCGCCCAGCGGAACCCGTCGGCCTTGGGGCGTGATCAGGTACATGTGCTCGATCGCGTAGAGGCTGCGCCGGGAGCGCTCGTCCAGCCGCACCCGAATCTTGATATCCTCGCGCTTGGCCGAGAAGACGTGCGGCTCCAGCCCAAACAGTGCCCCGCGAACCTGCGTGGCCACATCAGCGACGTTCAAACCCAGGCCGGCCGCGCCCGGCTTGAGCTGCACCTGCACCTCCCGCTGGGCTTGGGAAGCGTCGTCGGCGATGTCGTAGACACCCTCGGAGTCCGCGAGCATGCCCCTGATCCGGCCGACGACCGCGTCCCTCTGCGTTTCGTCGTTGCCGGTGACGACGATCGTAATGTCCGGCCCGCCCGGGCCGGCCCCGATCTCGGCATACCTCAGCCGCTCGACGTCGCTGAGCACACCAAGCTGTTGGCGGATGGAGGCGATGACCTGCGAGGACTCACGCTCGCGCTGCTCCACAGGCTTGAGCTCAATGTACATCTGCGCCAGGTGCCCGCCGACGCCCTCCGCCTGACCGGTGTCAAGATTGGCCTGGTAGCCGACGATTGTGAAGACGGACTCGGTCTCAGGCTGGTCGGCCGTAGCCGTCTCGATTCGCCTCACGATCGAGGCGGTCCGCGCGATGGGCGTGCCGATGGGCATGCGCAGATCAACGATGATCGTCTCGGAGTCGGAGGCGGGGAAGAATGTAAACCCAATGCGACCGCCGACCACGATTCCCATCGACCCAATCAGAACCGACAGGCCGGCCGCCAGGGTCGCATAGCGGTATCGAAGCAGCCAGGCGAGCAGCCGCCCGTAGCCGGGCACGATCCGACCCAGAATCAGCCGGTCGCGCGACGCTTCGTATCGTCTCAGCCAAACGGCGAACCGGCCGGGGCGGCGCCGATCGCGGTGAAGCAGACTGTGGCCCATGTGGCTGGGCAGGATCAACACCGCCTCGATCAGGCTGAACATCAAGGCAAAGCTGACAATGACCGGCAGCGCGCCGATCAGATCACCGATTTGACCCTGGATAAACCGCAACGGCATGAACGCAACGATGCTCGTGAGGACGGTGGCCACCACCGGCCAGAACACCTGCTCGGTTCCCTTGATCGCTGCCACCAGCGCCGGCTCCTGGCGATCGTGCCGCGCCTGAATGTTCTCCGCCACGACGATCGCATCATCCACCAGAAGCCCCAGCACGACGATCATCCCGAACATGGTGATCAGGTTCAGCGTGATGCCGAAGCTGTTCATCATGACCAGCGTGCCGCAAAGGGAGATGACCAGCCCGATACCGACCCACACGGCGACCCGCCAATTTAGAAACACAAGCAAGGTGCCAAAGACCAGCAGCGCCCCCCACCGCGCATTGCGGATCAGCAGATCGAGGCGGCCCTCGATGAAGCGAGCCAGATCCGAATGCGTGTCAAGCTTGCCCGGCAAGGGATCAGGGCAGGTCACTCCAAGCTCATAAGCAGTCTTGCGTTTGGAGCCGAAGATCGACTCCAACGCGCGTCCCTCGAATGGCTCGCCACGACGGCCGGCTGTATACGCACGCACCATCTCGGCGATCTCCACCGCATCCTGATCGCCGGTCTTGAACACCGTCAGACTCACCGACGGCTCCAGGGGCCGGCGGTCGTTTGATCGCTTGTCGAACCGACCGAATCGGGTGATGAGCTGTTGATCGACGTAGTCCTCGCGAACACTGGCGAGGTCGCCGACGCGCAAGGCCTGGCCTTGGGGGGTGGCCTTGACGACAATCTGGCGAATGGCCTCGGCCCGCTCCGGCACGCCGGTCGTCCTGACGCTGATGTCTCCGACGCCGCTGCGAACCGACCCGCCGGGCACGTCAGCCATCCAGTTGCCAATGGATGCGGAAAGCTGCGGCAAGCTGATGCGATGCTCCAGCAGCGCCGCAGCCGAGACATCGACGCGAATCTCATAATCCCGCACGCCCGAGGTCAGGACCTCGCCCATGCCGGGCAGGCTTTTCAGATCGTCACGTATCCGCCGGATGCCCCGCTTCATGGCCTCTTCATTCGCGGGCCCGTAGAGGCTGACCATGATCACGGGCATGCGCGCCTCCAGTTCGGTCACGCGAATGCGCTCAGCTTCTTCGGGCAGGTCGGTAAGGGCGTCAACCGCGCGTTCGACTTCATCTACGGCCTTGCCCACGCTGTCAATGCCCCAACGGAACTCGACGACGATGCCACCGCCGCTTTCAGCCAAGGTGGTGGTCATTCGTTCAACTTCATCCAGGTCAGCCAGGGCATCCTCGACCTTCATGGCCAGACCTTCCTCGACCTCCTGCGGAGTGGCACCGGGGTAAGGCAAGGTGACGACGGCGGACTCCGGCGTCATTTCGGGGAAGAACTCGCGAGTGAGGCTCAGCGCGGCGGCGGCGCCGCCGACGAACGCGCCGACCATCAGCAGGTTCACAGGCACCGGCCTGGTGACGCCGAATCGGGGAATGCTCACCGGCCGACCCCCGGGCCCGACCGTGCATCGGGGGTCCCCAATTCCATTCCATTGGGATCGCCGGCCCGGGCCCGTTGCGGCGGGCCGTTGAGCGGAATCGCCTCCACCTCAAGACCTTCAGGCAATGACCGCGCCGCGTTGACCACGACCAAGGCTCCGGCGGGAAGAGGCTCAGCCAGTACCGCCCACTGCTCTGCCGCGACGCCGATCTGCGGAAAATCACCCTGCACGTGAAACACCACTTGCACCGGGTAGCTCCGCACAACGTTATCTTCAATCAGAAGCAGGTGATCGCCCAGAAGCGAGCGGCGCGGCACGACCGAACGAAGCTCAACTTCACTGGAAACGACCGTACCTTGGACGAACAGACCCGGAGCGAGCAGACCGCGGTCGTGCGGGTCCTGCTCCACTTCGACGTAGACGGCCATGGTGCGGGTGGTCTCATCATCTTGCGGCCCGATGCGTCCCACCTGCCCCGGCCAACTTTGGGTGATCGCACTCCGGGAGGTCAGGATCACCTCGTCGCCGACCGCGATCGCCGCGCGGGCGCCGCCGGGCAACCGCAGCGCCACCTCGATCCGTTGCAGGCTCACCACGCGCGCCACCCGTTCACCAAGCGCCAGCCGCTCCCCGACCTCGACATCCACCGCCTGGATCACCCCCCCAAGCGGGCTGCGGACGGTACAGCGTTCGACGTCCTTGTTCGCCAGCGCCAGCTCGGCATCAAGGCCAAGACGCTTGGCTGCAAGTTGTGCCCGGCGGGGGGCAATCTTGTCCCGCTCCTCTTTCACAAACGTTTCGAGGCGCTGCCTCACCTTGAGCGCTACTTCGGCGCGATCGATCTCCCGCTGATTCGCGCCGTTGCGCTCAAATGCGTCCAAGACACGCTCGAGTTCTCGCTCGGCCAGCTCGGTCTCCTTGCCCGCCAGAGCAGCTCTCTGTATCAGGCTTGCCTCTTCCACGCGCAGTTGATCGAGCTGCGCGGCAATCTCGGCAATCCTTTGGGAAAGAATGTTCACCTGCTGAACAAAATCGGTCTTGTCGAATTCAGCCAGAACGTCGCCATCCTTGATCTCGGCGCCGGCGACAATATGGCGAGGTACTTCGACCACGATGGCCGAAACCTGCACGGGCACGTCGGCCGAGTCCATCGCAGCAGCAGTCCCGAACCCGGTCCACTGCCTGCGCACGGGAACCTCGATGACGTGCATGACCTCGACCCGTCGCATCGCCGGTGGCTCAACAGACCCCTGCGGCCGGGGCTTGGTCTTCAACAATACGACATAGATTCCGACGGCGACCGCCAGCAAAGCCATGGACACCACCACCTGCGTGATGACGGACACCAAGATGTTGCGCTTATCAGCCATGCAGCGGCATTCTCGGCCTCGCAAACGCCCAAGCCGTATACCCTATGTCGGCACACGCGGTGAATCGAGTGAGGTCCGCGCACGCTCAACCTTCAAGCCTTCAAGCCTTCCGATGTGATACCCTAGCGATCATGGCCGAGCGGCTAAGTCTCGATGAAGTTCGCCACGTCGCGAAGCTGGCGCGGCTGCGGTTAACCAACGAAGAGCTTGAGCAATACCGCAGCCAACTGTCGGCGGTGCTCGAGCACATTGCCAAGCTCAACGAGGTAGACGTTGCGGGTGTAGAGCCGATGGCCCATCCCAGTGATGTCACCAACCGCCTTGACGAAGACGTCGTCGGCGAGTCGATGCCCGTGGAGCAACTGCTGGCCATCGCCCCGGCCGTGGAAGGCCAATTCCTGGCGGTCCCCAAAGTGCTCGGCGAGGAAACCGGACCATGACCACGCTGGTACGCGCTCGCCGCCATGGACGATAACCAATCCATCCTGGGTCTTGTCGAAGCGCTGAAGCACCGCGAGATTTCGGCTGTACAACTCGTGCAGGACTGCTTTGAAGGTATCGAACAACTCGACGAGAAGTTGCATTGCTTCCATGAAACGTACCCCCATCGTGCGCTTCAGGCGGCGGAGTCGATCGACGGCGCGCTGGAGGCCGGCGACGAACCGGGCCCGCTGGCCGGTGTGCCGATCGCATTGAAGGACAATATCGTCACGAGCTTCGGCCACACCACGTGCAGCTCGCGCATCCTTGAAGATTTCAACAGCCCGTATACCAGCACCGCCGCACAGCGATTGATTGATGCGGGCGCGATCGTCATCGGCAAGACCAACTGTGATGAGTTCGCGATGGGCTCGTCGACGGAGCATTGCGCCTTCGGGGAGGTGTGCAACCCGTGGGACCTCACTCGAGTGCCCGGGGGATCGTCCGGAGGCAGTGCTGCGGCAGTCGCGGCGCGACTGTGCCCCGGGGCCCTGGGCTCTGACACCGGCGGGTCCATCCGCCAGCCGGCGTCGCTGTGCGGGGTCGTCGGCGTCAAGCCGAGCTATGGCCGGGTCAGCCGGTTCGGCCTGGTCGCGTTCGGCTCCAGCCTCGATCAGATCGGGCCGTTGGCGCGTTGCGTCAAGGACGCCGCCTGGTTGTTGCGCATCATCGCCGGGCCTGATCGCCGCGACTCCACCTGTGCCGACCTGGCCGTCCCCGATTATCTCAACGGAATCGATCAGCCGCCGGAGAACTTGCGCATCGGCGTGCCGAAGCAGTACCTCAGCGACAAGAACGAGCCGGCGGTGAACGAAGCGGTGTACAGCGCGATCGAGCTGTATCGCGATCTCGGGGCCGAGATTGTCGACATTGATTTGCCGCTTACCGAGTACGGCGTTGCGACCTACTACGTCATCGCCCCAGCCGAGGCATCGAGCAACCTGGCCCGCTATGACGGCATTCGCTACGGCCGGCGAGCCCCTCTTGAGCCCGGCGAAGACCTGTTTGATCTCTACGCCAAGAGCCGCGCCGAAGGATTCGGGCCGGAGGTGAAGCGGCGCATCATGCTGGGCACCTACGTGCTCAGCGCCGGCTACTACGACGCCTATTACAAGCGCGCGCTCCAAGTGCGCCGGCTCATCAAGCAGGAGTTCGACGCGGCATTCGAGAAATGCCACGCGCTGCTGGGGCCCACGTCGCCGGCGCCTGCGTTTGAAATCGGGGCCAAGGCCGATCCACTATCGATGTATCTGTGCGACGTGTACACCGCCAACACGAATATCGCGGGCATCTGCGGAATCTCCATCCCCGCGGGCTTTGCGAAAGTTGATGGGAAGCACCTGCCCATCGGGTTGCAGATTCAATGCAAGGCCTTTGACGAAGCGACGATGTTCCGCATCGCCCGGATGTTCGAAGCCAGCACCGATTACCACACCAAGCGCCCCCCCGGAATTGGCGACGCTGTAATGCGGGGCGTGTAGCGAGCCGGCTGGTCCTCAAGCCCCGCGAGCCGGCTTGTGCCAAGCCGGTGTACTTCCGAATCGCGAATGGTTTCCGTTCGTCGAACACCACCCGGGCTGGCGATACCGTCGCGGCTCTGGCCCTTCTACGGGGAATCTGATCCAGCTCATGCGAGTGTCTAATCATCTTCAGAGCGGCCAGTGTCGCGTGCCTGCTCGCGGATCTCGGAACATCGCTTGAGGACGAGGTTGATCGCCGCTTGGCGGAGCGGCTCGCTCAGAGTCTCGTTGGTCCTCACCCTTTCGGCAACGGCCGAGCAGTCCAGTCCCTTGCTGAACAGCTCATCGACGAAGGGCCGGACGGTCTCGCTGTTCCTACGCGCCTCGTCGCGCTGGCGCACGCGGTCTCGGTACGCAACGGTATCCCACAGCCGCAAGCTAAGCGCTCCGGAGGCAATCTGCGATCCGTCCGGGCTGAACGCGATCGCATAGACCCAGTGCGTGTGCCCGCGAAGGACGGCGAGAAGCTCGCCGCTCGAGGCGTCCCACAGCCGCACCGTGTTGTCCACGGATGCCGATGCGATGCGCGACCCGTCCGGGCTGAACGTGACCGAGCGGACACCACCCTCGTGCCCGCGGAGGACGGCGAACTCCTCCCCGCTCGTTGCGTTCCACAACCGCACCGTCTGGTCGTGCGACCCGGAGGCGATGCGCGACCCGTCTGGGCTGAACGCAACCGAGGAGATCGTGTTCTCGTGACCGCGGAGCACGGTGAGCTCCTCCCCGCTGGCCGCGTCCCACAATCGGACCGTCTTGCCCCCCCCTGAGACGATGCGCGACCCGTCGGGGCTGAACGCAACCGAGAAGACACCGTGGCCCCCGTGCCCGCGGAGGACGGCGAGCTCCTCCCCGCTGGCAGCGTCCCACAGCCGCACGGAAGGGTCCTTCGACTCCCCAGGCTGGCGCCCCGATGCCGATGCGATGCGCGACCCGTCGGGGCTGAACGCGACCGACTGAACCCACTCTTCGTGCCCGCGGAGCACGGAGAGTTCCTCGCCGCTCGACGCATTCCACAGCCGCACCGTCTTGTCCCGCGACCCCGAGGCGAGCCGTGCCCCGTCCGGGCTGAACACAACCGAGGTGACCCAGGTCTCGTGCCCGCGCATGACAGCGAACTCGTCCCCGCTGGCCGGCTCCCACAGCCGCACCGTTCCGTCCCCCGCCCCGGAGGCGAGCCGCGAGCCGTCCGGGCTGAACGAAACCGACGAGAAGAACATCTTGCGTCCGAGGACGATGAGCTCCTCCCTACTGGCCGCCTCCCATAGTCGCACCGTCCGATCGTGCGACCCGGAGACGATCCGCGATCCGTCCGGGCTGAAGGCCACCGAGGTAAGGGAGCTCTCGTGCCCGCGGAAGACCGCGAGCTCGTCCCCGCTGGCGGCGTCCCACAGCCGCACCGTATTGTCCGCCGACCCCGTGCCACCTCCTGATCCGGAGGCGATCCGCGACCCGTCCGGGCTGAATGCGACCGACAAGACGACGTTCCCGTGTCCGCTGAGGACCGCGACCTCCTCGCCGCTCGTTGCGTCCCACAGCCGCACTGTCTTGTCGGTGCCTCCGGAGGCGATCCGCGACCCGTCCGGGCTGAACGCGACTGAATGGACACCTCCAGGTATGCCTGCTTTGTGCCCGCTCAGGACAGCAAGCTCCTGGCCGGTCGTGGCGTCCCACAGCCGCACCGTATTGTCCGCGGACGCCGTGGCGATCCGCAACCCATCCGGGCTGAAGGCAACTTCGTTCACCCGGACCTCACTGCTCCCCTGAAGGACGGCGAGCTCCTCGCCACTCGTCGCGTCCCACAGCCGCACCGGCCCGTTCACAGAGACCGAGGCGATCCGCGACCCGTCCTCCTCCGGGCTGAACGCGACCGAGGTGACGAAGGCCTCGTGCCCGCGGATGACAGCGAGCTCCTCGCCACTTGTCGCGTTCCACAGCCGCACAGTCTTGTCATTCGCCCCGGAGACGATCCGTGATCCGTCCGGGCTGAACTCGACCGAGCGGACACCGCCCTCGTGCCCGCGGAGGACGGTGAGGCTCTGGTCGAGTTGCGCGTGCAGGTACTTCCACTCCCAGCCCCGCAGCTCGGAGGGCGCCTGATCGAGCCGAACGCGAGCGGTCTTGATCTCACCGGCCTCGATGCTCGCCTGGGCCGCGACAATGTTGGCGACGTAGGACTGCCGGTGCGCGGCATCCCGTTGCGTCTGGGCCTCCGCCTGCGCCTCTTCTGCTCTCTGCGTCTGTTTCTCCGCCTCATCGCGTGAAGCATTGGCCTTCTGCTCCTGCTCTTGAGCCAGTTTCAGATTGTCATGCGCCTCGATCGTCTTCTGTTCCGCGATCTCACGCTGTTCCACATCGTCATCATGCGCCTGTTCCGCGATCTGACGCTGAT
>JAPUKX010000153.1 GCA_027295435.1 Planctomycetota bacterium
GTGTTTCGGCTGCTGCTGCTGACATGCTTCCGTTCCCGGGCCACCGATCTGCACGTCGAGCCGCGGATCGGCAACGCCGCCGTGCGCATTCGCGTCGACGGCTACATGATCAGCGCCGTGGAGCTGAGCATGACAATCTTCAACCGCCTCCTGGGCATGGTGAAGATTCTCTGCCAGATCGACACCAGCCGAAAGAACGTCGTGCAGGACGGTCACTTCTCCGTGGCGGTCAAAGGCCGGCGAATCGATTACCGCGTCAGCCTCACCCCGGCTATGCACGGCCAGAAGCTGGTCATCCGCGTGCTCGACTCGTCCAACGCCCCCAGCCGGCTGCACGAGCTCGGCCTGGTGCCGTGGATGTATGAGAAGCTGCGGAAGGTCGCGGTGCGCGACGCCGGGCTGCTGCTGGCGTGCGGGCCGACCGGCTGTGGCAAGACCACGAGCCTCTATTCCTGCCTCCGCGAGCTCAATGTCGAGCAGCGCAACGCCATCACCATCGAGGACCCCGTCGAGTACTACCTGGAAGGCTGCACGCAAATCCCCATCGACTACAAACAAGACAACACGTTTGCGACAATCCTGCGGTCGGTGCTGCGGCAGGACCCGGATGTGATCTTCGTCGGCGAGATTCGCGACATCGAGACCGCCACCGTCGCCATGCAGGCGTCGATGACCGGGCATCTGGTCTACACGACCGTCCACTCCAAGGACTCGATCGGCGCGATATTCCGCCTCTTGGACCTGGGCGTGGAGGCGTATCTGGTGGCCAACGCGCTGGATGTCGTCCTCGCGCAGCGGCTGGTGCGCGTGCTCTGTCCGACGTGTAAGAAACCAGTAAAGCCCACCCCAGCCCAGAACATGAAGATGGGCAAGCTCATGAGCGGCGTGCCGGAGATCTATGTACCCGTTGGGTGCACGCGGTGCCTGAAGACGGGCTTCATCGGCCGGCGGGCCATTTTCGAGCTGCTTCAGTTCAATGACCAGATGCGGGATGTCGTGCTCAAGACCCCCACCTTCCACGGCATCCACGAGATCGCCGAGCAGGGGCTGTTCATGACCCTTCAGCAGTTCGGCTTCCAGGTGGTTGTCCAGGGCGCGACGACCATGGAGGAGATCGAGCGCGTCGCGGGATTGGAGTGACGGCCGGCATTGCCGTTGCCCGACGCTGCGGATACACTCCGTGGCCCCCAATGGAGGCCGAATTGTGCCTGACCTCATCGCGCCGCTCAAGACCGTCACCTTCACGGTCACCAACGTGCCGAAGCGCCCCGCTGAACGCAAGACCATCCTGCGTCTCATGCGGATGCAGCCGCAGATCAGGCGGGGCCTGAAGAACCTCGCCCGCCGGCGACGACAGCACGACAACGTTCCTATTCGCCACGGTGGGAAGATCTGGATTATCCGGGCCAAGGCCACCCGGCTCGCCAATGTCGAACCTGGAGCCACGTTCACCCTCACGCTCACCCCACAGATCATCCCCGATCTCAAGAGCGTCGAGCGGTACCTGAAAGCCCAACCTGCACGGTAGCGAGAAGCTGCCGACGTTCAGCAGTCGACCCGAAGCCGAAGCCCACGGGCTCAAGTCCGTGGGCTTCCTCTCAGAGGACAAACACAGTTGAGCGACCATCAAGTATCAGTGTCGTGACTGCTACAATGGCCCCGCGTGGAAACAGTCCCGCATCGAAATCCGGGGCTGGCGCCGCGTCACCACCCAGTACTCTTGGGAAATCATCACCGAAAACACCTTGGAGTGAATGCCATGTCTGCAACCAGAGCGATGCTGGCCGAATTCGTCGGAACCTTCGCGCTGATGTTCGTCGGGGGGGGAGCGATTATCGTCACCGGCGGAGAGAACCTCGTGGCGATCGCTTTCGCCCACGGATTGATCCTCGCGGTCATGGTCTCGGCGACCATGCACATCTCCGGCGGCCAGATCAATCCGGCGGTGTCGATCGCGCTGTGGCTGATCAAGAAGCAATCGTGGGCGCAGACGGGATTGTTTATGACCGCGCAGCTCGTCGGGGCGATCGCGGCGGCGCTTCTGCTCAAGATGCTGCTGGCCGGTGCCTATGACGTGGGCGATATTGGCGCCACACTGGGCGAGTTCAGCCGAGCCGGCAGCGAGCACGCCAGTGCGGCCAAGACGATCGGGCTGGAGATCATCGCGACGTTCTTTCTGATGTTCGTGATCATGGGCACCGCGGTGGACAAACGCGGGGTGGGCAAGAACGCTGCAATCGGCGGGTTCGGGATCGGGCTGACGGTGACGGCGGCGATCTTGGCTATCGGTCCCGCCACCGGCGCATCCCTGAACCCGGCCCGCAGCTTCGGCCCGGCCCTGGTCGCCGGCGCGTGGGACATGCACGGGGTCTACTGGGCCGGGCCGATCATCGGTGCGGCGCTGGCAGCGCTGGTGTATCGAGGGGTGTTCGGAATTGAAGAATCCCCCGGCAGAGCCGGGGGCTAAGGGAGTTGCGTGCCAGTTCGACATGCGGCGTTTCGACGGTCAGTCCGCGCCGAACTTGATTCCCTGGGCGAGTGGCAGGTCGGTGCCGAAGTTGATGGTGCACGTCTGGCGGCGCATGTAGTTTCGCCAGGCGTCGGAGCCCGCTTCGCGTCCCCCGCCGGTATCTTTTTCGCCGCCGAAGGCCCCGCCGATCTCCGCGCCGGAGGTGCCGATGTTGACGTTGGCGATGCCGCAATCGGAACCGTCGCCTGACAGGAACCGCTCACCCGACCGTATCGAGCCGGTGAAGATCGCGCTGCTGAGACCCTGGCTCACCCTGTTGTGCACGGCGATCGCGTCATCGAGGCTTTCAACCTCGTAGATATAAAGGATGGGGGCGAACGTCTCCTCCCAGGCGATCTCGGGGTCGGCCCCAGCCCCAACACGAACAATCGTCGGCTCGACGAAATAGCCGGGTTCGTCCGCAAAGCGCCGAATGCCTTCAAGACCGCCGCAAAGAACCTCCAACCCATCCGCTTCGATCCGCAGCAGCGCCGCGTGCATGTTCCGGACCGCCTGGGTGTTGATCAGCGGTCCCATGAGCGTCCCCTGATCGAGCGGATCGCCGATGGTAACCGACTGATACGCCTCGACGAGACGGTTGGTGAGCTCGTCAACGATGTCGCAATGACAGATCAAGCGTCGCGTTGTGGTGCACCGCTGCCCGGCCGTTCCCACCGCCCCGAACAACACGGCGCGGACGGTCATCTCCATGTCGGCATCCGGCATGACGATGACGGCGTTGTTGCCGCCGAGTTCCAATAGGCTCCTGCCGAGCCGCTGGGCCACCGTCTGGCCGACGATGCGACCCATGCGGCACGAGCCGGTGGCGCTGACCAGCGGCAGCCGGCGATCGGCGCTCATTGCATGGCCGACATCTTCATCGGCCCCAATGATCAGACCAAACACATCGCATGGATCGCAGTCAGGCGGCGAGAAGATGTCCTGGCTGCGCATCACCTCGCCGACGAGGTTGGTCAACGCGATCGCGACCAGCGGCGCTTGCAGGCTCGGCTTCCAGATCATGGCGTTGCCGCATACCGCAGCGAGCATCGCGTTCCAAGCCCACACCGCCGCGGGAAAATTGAACGCAGTAATAATCCCGATGGTTCCCAACGGATGCCACTGCTCATACATGCGGTGTCCGGTCCGCTCGGAATGCATGGTCAGACCGTAGAGCTGGCGCGCCAGACCCACGGCAAAGTCGGCGATGTCGATGCATTCCTGAATCTCGCCCAGGCCTTCAGCTCGGATTTTGCCTGTTTCCAGCGTGACCAGCTCGCCTAATGGCTCGATCTTCGCGCGGAAAGCGTTGCCGATTTGGCGGACGATCTCGCCGCGCTTCGGAGCAGGCAGCCGCCGCCAGTGCACCCCGACCGCCTCCGCCCTTTCAACCGCTACGTCATATTCAGCCCTGGATTGCAGGCGCAGCGCCGCAATGGGCTCACCCGTGGCGGGGTTGCGAGAAGTCACGCATGACTCATCGGCCGCTTCGGGATCGACAACTCTGCCGTCGGCAAACAAGTCCAGGTCAGCGACCAGTCGTGGCGTCATACCCGTAGGATAGCCCACGCGAGGACGACCGAGCGCAAACCGCGGTTGGGCGCCCACCGGGGCGACACGCCCCGGCTCGCTCAAGGCTCAAGCCCATCCTCAACCGAGCAGCCCGTCGCCATAGAAATGAAACACAACCACGATGCCTGTGGCAACCGCCAGGAAGGCAACGGTGACGCCGACGGCTCGCGGCTTCGACGTCCCTCTTGCTTCCCGTTGGTGCCGGTTCACAGCTCTTGCGATCCACCAACTGATCAGGCCCGAAAGCCAGGCCGCAACGGCGATCCGCTGGAGACTGGGGTTGAATAGCTCGGGCAGGTAGTGTGCGAGCAGCGCTCCCGGAACGATCGAGACCAGAGCCACCAGCAGCGTCACCGCCACGACGTTTATGACCTTGAGCATCACCGCGGGAGCTCCTTCTATGGGTTCAACTTTGCATCACCATGGTTCGGAGTCGCTAGGGCGAAGATGGCCCCGACGAGGCGATGGTCTCCTCGCCTGGGGTTCTTCGGCTGAAAACGGGGTGTCCTTTGGGCCGCTGTCCCGGTTCAGGTCCGATTTCACAGCCGGTGAATTCGGCGGCTCTCGGCCGGGGCCCTGATGGCTCGTCGCGGAGGGATTCTTATCAGCCCCTGTTGGCCAGCACGGCAATCGGCGGCGCACCCGCCCTACCAGGCCTCCAACTCAGGGGGAACGAGGGACCAGAATCGGCGGAGGCGATCCAGGGATTCCGTGATGCGCGGCGGTTTGAGAGAGCCGGAGTAGATCAGGCATACCCGACCGCGGCCGACGTACCACCGCACGTTTCGCTTGTCCATCATGAAATGTTGCATTTCGGGACAGAGCAGGGTCAGCGCGAAGTCCTCGTCGTCGGTGGTGACCTTGAACGCCGCGTTGAACTGCGGGAGGTCCAGCTCCATCCCCGCGCGCCAGCCGAGGCGACGGGCCAGCCGAGCCCAGAACGGCCTCGGCGCTACGCGCAGCATCGGCCACTGGGGACCCTCAACGGCGTACACGGAATGGATGATCGGAACAGGAGCCTGCGGCGTATAGATCATGTAGGTGTGCTGGAAGATGGTCACCAGCCTCTCGTCAAGCTCCCCGGTGAGCAGGTGCATGACGCTGCCGCTGCTGCGGATGCCGGGCAGGTCACTGTAACTCTTGACGAACTCGCGATCGGCTTTCTTGCGATAGGTAAGGCCCAGCGATTCCGCCACGTCCGGGACTGCGAGCTTGCGGGCAGATCGTGCCATGACGTGATGCTACGGCGAGAGGGCGGGGCCGGCTCGAACAGTCGGCCGGCGCAGCGGGCACGTTCGCACTTTCCCGGGCTGGACCCGCGACCTTCGGGTCGCGGCTATGGGACAGATCCGATACAGTATTGACGTTCGCAGTACAATGAGGTCAACCTATGCCGCTTGATCGCAATGGAATCGCTAAACGGGCGGCCCAGGAGCTTGGCGACGGGATGTATGTCAACCTCGGCATCGGGATGCCGACGCTCGTAGCCAATCACATTCCCCAGGAGATGACTGTCTGGCTGCAATCCGAAAACGGACTGCTGGGGATGGGGCGATTTCCCTATGAAGATGAAGTCGATGCGGACCTGATCAATGCCGGCAAGCAGACCGTCACCGGCGTGCCGGGGCACAGTTTCTTCTCCTCCGCCGACTCCTTCGGGATGATCCGCGGCGGACACATCGACGTCGCCATCCTCGGCGCGATGGAGGTCAGCCAGGACGGTGATATCGCCAACTGGATGATCCCCGGAAAGATGGTCAAGGGCATGGGCGGAGCGATGGACCTCGTGGCCGGCGTCAAGAAGGTCATCGTCATGATGGAGCACACCACCAAGAAAGGCGACGCCAAGCTGATTCCCAAATGCACGCTGCCGCTCACCGGCGAGCGGTGCGTTGACCTCATCATCACCGATCTGTGCGTGCTCGTGATGAACCCCGACCGGGCGCGTTTCGAGCTCACCGAACTGGCGCCCGGCACGACGGTCGAGGAAGTTCAAAGCAAGACTGCAGGCGAGATCACGACGTCGCAATCACTCAAGACCGTCGAGGTTTAGCACGTCATACGCTCAATGATTACGGTTCCGAACCCGTTGTGCCCTTCAGCGGCCGCCCCGAACCGAGACGACGACGCTCCGGTCGGAGGCAGGATGCCTCAACGTCACCGACCCGGAGGACGCGTTGATCTCGCTCACGATCCAGCCGGCGTCGCGGAGCCGGTCGCCGGTGCGATACCGTTTGCCGTTGATCAGCGCAAGGTCGCCGGACGCTGTGGACATGATCATCTGAACGGTAACATGCCCAAGCGTGTTCGACGATCCACTACGATCGGGCGGCGGCTGCGGCGGGTCATAATACAGCGGCGTGGGACCGAACGGCTGCGTACGTAGATGGACGACGTGTTGGGCAGCAGCGCGTTGTTGCTCGGACCACTGCGGTGCAACAGTGACGTGTGGGATCGCCACAACCGGCGTGGGGGTGTTCGACGCCTCCGCCGCAGCCGGACCACGATGGCCCATCGGCGCTGCGACAACCTTGACCAACACCACCGGCAGGAGAAACACGCCAATCGTGACGAGTCTGCGCTTAACGTCACGCGTCATCATCGCTGATACCTCTCACGCCAGCCACCGCGTCGGGCAAAGCGAAGCGGAGCGCTTCGTAGCCCAGGCGCATTCCGACGATCGGCCGGCCGTCTTGTTGATTCGGGGTGATGTGCAACGAAGACGGTCGAATGTACGCGGGGGCACTATCCAGCGCCCCGAGGAAGGACGCGATCTTCTCGAAGCTGCCCTTCATCGTAACATCGATCCGTGTCGCCACGATCTGCTGGTCGAGCCTTGACTTCGACTCGACCTGCGGCCGGAGAGCCTGAACCAGCACCCCATGTTCATCCGCGAGACTCATGATCAATCCGTACATCAGCGCGGTGTCTGCGGCGAGCCGGCCTCGTGATTCGATCTCGTCGCTACGGGCTCGTATCGTCGCCGCCTGAA
>JAPUKX010000154.1 GCA_027295435.1 Planctomycetota bacterium
AATCAGATGGCGCAGACCATCGTTACACCGTCGGCCCTTGGGAGCAACCTTCGCTCTCTGGCCAAGCGCAATGCCGACCTCGCTCAGAAGCTGGGCGAAGTGCAGCCACGGCCGGACGTCACATTCGTCCAGTCGGGTCAGGGCGTGGCCGCGGTGAGCCTCGCCGACATGCCGCTTTGCAGCCGGCACCGTCCGCTGGATGAGGCGAAACGCCTCACCGACGGGATCGACCTCGTCGAACACGCGGTGGTCGTAGTGTTAGGGTTCGCCGCTGGATACCACGTGCAACATCTGGCCCAGCGATACGGCAAGGTGGGCACGGGCTCGCGAGGCCGCTGGCACGCATCGCCCATCCCTATGGGGACGGGCAGACGGGCGAACGGACCGCCGAACTAATGGCCACGTTTGAGCCCCGGGACCACCCGTTGGCCAAGCGAAACACCTATTAGGCCCCATTTTCGGCTCCGAGGGACCCGGCACTTCCCGGACGTTCGATCAAGTCCGCCGCTTGAGGGGTCGATGATCCCTGTCAGGCTCTGATACCAGGGGATGCTGCATGAGCGCGGTCATTAGTGAAGAACAACAGGCGGTGGTGTCTCGGGCGATCGAGGGAATCAGCCATATCGCGACGCTTCCGGAGATCACGCTCAAAATTATCGAGTTGGTTGAAGACCCCACAAGCACCGCCCAGGATCTGCACAACGTGATCTCCAACGATCCGGCGCTGTGCAGCCGTATCCTCAAGGTGGTCAACTCGGCCTTCTATGGCCTGCCTAGGCAGATCGGGTCGATCAATCGGGCGATCGTGCTGCTGGGGCTCAACGCCGTGAAGAATATCGCCATCGCCACAAGCCTGACGAAGCTGTTTCGAGGCGGCGAGCTGTGCCCGGGCTTCTCGGCCAGGGATCTCTGGATTCACTGCGTTGCCACCGCAGCGGGCAGCAAGCTGATCTGTGACGAGCTGAAGTTGGGCCTTTCCGACGAAGCGTTTCTTGCGGGGCTGATCCACGACATCGGGATCATGGTCGAGGTGCAAGCGATGCGCCACGAGCTGACCCAGGTCTTCGAAGAAATGACGTTCGACTCCGACGGCGCGCCGCAGAGTGATATGCGAGAGGTCGAACAACGCATCCTCGGCGCCGATCACACCGCGTTCGGGGCCGGCCTGTGCGAGACCTGGAAATTCCCGAAGTCATTCAACTATGTCACCCGCCACCACCACAATCCGAGCGAGCTACCCGAAGGGCACCGCATGCTCACCTCGATCGTCTATGTGGCCGATCGCCTGTCGGGCCAGCTTGACTATGGATTCCGAACCGACTTGGTTCATCTTGAAATCAGCTCTGCAGACCTCGATGCCCTGGGCCTCACTGCCGAGCAGCTTGAGAGGGTCAAAGGCAGCCTCCCGCAAGCGTTCGAGGACATCGAAGCGACGTTTGGATAATCGGCGCCGCCGAACATTGGCTTCGGTGCGCCGAGAAACACTGGTGGGCGCGCGCTGAATCCTACGCGGCGACCGTCGCGCCTATCATTGGGCCAATGGCAGAAGCGATTCGAGTGAACTTCGGCCGCCCCATGCCGGTATTCCCTCTGCCGGACGCAGTTCTGCTGCCGCACTCGGTCCAGCCGCTGCACATTCTCGAACCGCGCTACAAGCAGATGGTCAGCCACTGCCTGGACGGGGCGGGCCAGATCGCGATGGCCAGCTTCGCGGGCGAAGATTGGCGGAGCCAATACCATGGCCTGCCGCCGCTTCGACCTGCGGTGTGTATTGGTCAAGTCATCCAACATGAACCGCTTTCCGATGGCCGACACGACATTTGGCTCCAGGGGATCTGCCGGGCGAAGATTCTCAAGGTCATCGATCCTCAGGACGAGCGCCTCTACCGCTTGGTCAAGGTCGATCCACTCGAAGCAGTGAGCAACCAGCCGCCGCCGATGCTGGAGATTCGACAGGAGCTGCACGATCTGTTGACGAGCCCCTGCCTCAGCCGGATGCGTTACATCGAAACAGTGATGGAGTTGTTCGATCGCGATGATATCTCGACGCATGCGCTGCTGGAGCTGATCGGATTCGCCCTGCTGCTCGACAGCGAATTGAGATACCAGTTGCTCGCCGAGGCCAACCCCCTGCGTCGCGCCGGCATCATCAAGCACGAACTGACCAGTCTCGACGATCTGGTCAGCCGCGCCGACCGCCAGCCCTATCGCAGCTGGCCGAAGGGAATGAGCTGGAACTGAGGAAGGCGTGGGGCTTGAAGCTTGGGGCTCGAACCGGCTGTCTCATCCGAGCCGGGCGGGAGCCCGACGGCGAACGGTGTCCATGTAACGTTGCAGGTTCCTGCCGGGGCAGGCCGTTACGGCCCCCCACTCCTGATGGGTGAGGACCCGCTTGGGAGAGACGTCATACGCCTGCATCAACAGGCGGACGTGGCGCCATAGAGCTTCGAGCTGATCCGTGCTGGGGACCTGTTGATCGAGGTCCCCCAGCGCTACCACGCCGATGTTGCCGGGGTTGTGGTCCCTCACGTGAGCGCCCTGATATCTCAACGGCCGACCCTCCCACACCCGGCCGGCCCGATCCACCACGAAGTGGTACCCAATATCACCCCAGCCCCGACCTCGGTGCCGCTCGCGGATCATCTCGATGCGGGCCGCCACCGCCCGGGGCTGCATTTCATAGAACGGAGACATCCCATCATGGTGGACGGTGATGTACCTGATAGTCGTCATCCGGTTCATCTGAGAAGCCACGGGCCGGCCGACCGCCCACTGTTCTCGCGGTAACACCGTGTCTCGCCAGGCGGCGCTTCGAGTCGCAGGCGATGGCGAGACAATCTCGGCGCCGCGATCAACACCCCTCGGCCTCGGCTTCGTTGCCGGCCAGGGCGGCGCCGGCATCACCCTGACCACAGTGTCCTTGGCGCACCCGGCAAGGAGACCCAGGCTCAACAGCAGGAACCCTCGACGTGTCGCCGCCGGCTTCACATCATCACCTCCGAACCCACCGTCGACTGCTGATTCAACAGGTTTGCACTCGCACATCGCGATCGTTCCGCTTGCAATCCCTTGGCCAAAGGTCACCGCTATATCGGCCCCGATTTGCTGGCGGCTCCACTATAGAGTGAATCAGCGGCGACGCGCCGGCGCCTCCGGCGACGCGGCCGGGTCCACCGGTCCGCCCGCCTCTGCAACCAACCTGGTTCGGCCCTCTGATCCACGCTCAAGCGCCCCAGCAAGTGATGTCGATGGACAAAGAGGTGCTGATGACAACACCAGTCAACGCCGATGCGACGGGGTTGAGAAACACCCGGAAATCATCAAGCGTCCACTTGGGAAGAGTGCAATATAAGTTGATTATTCATAGTAAGTTAGAGCACAGCACCGTCTGCCGAGAATCGCTGCGGCCACCCGTCAGGCGTGCGTCAAATAGCCTATAATTTGGTCCCCATCCCGGCCCCTTTCCAAACGTGGCCCGAGCATCTATGGCCGACAACAAACACGCTTCCTCCACCACCATCAGCGACGACTATACCTCCGAGGCGATTCAGGTCCTGGAGGGACTTGAGGCGATCCGCAAACGCCCCGGCATGTACGTCGGCGGCACCGGGCTGTCAGCGCTACATCGCCTCGTCTATGAGTGCGTAGACAATTCGATCGACGAGGTGGTGGCCGGATATGCCACCACCGTTTCCGTTCGGCTCGGCGTGGACGGCTCCTGCACCGTCATCGACGACGGCCGAGGAATGCCCGTTGACCCGATGGTGCACGAGAACCCGGCGATCAACGGCCGGCCCGCTGTCGAGGTCATCATGATCGAGATGCACGCGGGCGGTAAGTTCGACGACAACGTCTATAAAGTCTCCGGCGGCCTGCACGGCGTCGGGGTCAAGTGTGTCAACGCGCTTTCCAAGTGGACCGAGGTCGAGGTCGTCAGGGGGGCGAAGGTACATCTGATCACCTTCGCGCGCGGCGAAATCGTCAAACCCCTACACGTTGTCGCCACCCGGGCCGACGCAACCGATGAAAGCCCCAAGAAGACCGGGACGAAGATCAGCTTCCTGCCCGATCCCGACATCTTCCCCGATACCTCATTTCGTTACGAGACGCTTCAGCATCGCCTTCGTGAGCTGGCCTACCTCAACCCCGGCGCGACAATCCGCCTCTTCGACGAGCGCGTGGACCGCACCGGCAAGCCCCGCGAGGACCTCTTCCACTTCGAGGATGGGCTGCTCGGATACATCAAGCATCTCAACCGGGCCAAGACGACTGTCAGCCCCGCCTTCCGAATCCAGAAACTTGATCCGCAGCGCGGCATCGGCGTCGACATCGCGATGCAATACACAGACTCGCCCAACGAATTGATGCTGGCCTTCGCCAACAACATCAACAATCCCGACGGCGGGACGCACGTGTCCGGATTCAAAACTTCCCTTACCCGGACCATCAACAATTATTCGAAACGTGCCAAGCTTCACAAGAATATTACGCCCACCGGCGACGACCTCCGCGAAGGGCTCACCGCCGTCATTTCGGTCAAGCTCCCCGAGCCGCAGTTCAATAACCAAACCAAGGAAAAGCTGCTGAATCCGGAGGCCGAGGGATTTGTCAGCGCCGCTGTAACCAGGCAGCTTGGCGCGTGGCTTGAAGAACATCCCGCCGATGCAAAGAAGATCTGCCTCAAGGCTGTCCTGGCCGCACAGGCACGCGAGGCCGCGCGCAAGGCTCGTGAACTGATCAAGCGCAAGAGCGCCCTGGACTCCGGCGGCATGCCACAGAAGCTCGCCGACTGCGCCACCCGTGACGTCGATCAATCGGAGCTGTTCATCGTCGAGGGCGACTCGGCCGGGGGCTCGGCCAAGGGCGGCCGCGAGCACGAAACCCAAGCCATCCTTCCCCTCCGCGGCAAGATTCTCAACGTGGAAAAGGCGCGTATCGACAAGGTGCTGGCCTTCGAGGAGATTCGCGTCCTTATTGCGGCCCTTCAGTGCGGCATCGGCGAAGACTTCGACCTCGCCAAGCTCCGCTACGGCCGGATCATCATCATGACCGATGCGGACGTGGACGGGTCGCACATTCGCACCCTTCTGCTGACATTCTTCTTCCGCCAGATGCCTGATCTCGTCCGCCACGGCAAGGTGTACCTGGCACAGCCGCCGCTGTACATGGTCACCCGCAATCGCAAGAGCAAGTATGTGCTCAACGAACGGGAGCTATCCAAGGTGCTCACCGATCTGGCGCTGGGCGGCGCGGTTCTGCTCATCCGCGACGGGACCGGCAACGAGCAACAGCGTGTCGCAGGCGACGACCTGGCCAGGCTGGTGCGGATGCTATCGCGCCTGGGGGAGCTGGTGAATGTGGCCGAGCGCCGGGGGATCGCGTTCACCACGCTGCTGGAATCACGCGACGAGGATCCCGCCGAGCAACGCCGCCTGCCCACGCATCAGCTTCGCTGGGCCGACGGCGAGCAACTCTGCTGGTCCGAAGAGCAGGCCCAGCAGCTCATCAAGGCGAACAACTTCATCCTTGACGATCTCAGTGCAGGCAACGGCTCAAGCGACGGCAACCGGCTGAAGGTCGCCACCCTCCGCGAGCTGCATGAGAACCGCGAGCTGCAAAAGCTCTTCGAACAGCTCGCCGAATTCGGCATCAACATTGATGACTATGCGCTGGTGCAGGAGGAGAGTGTCACCGGCGAGAAGTTGCCGACGCGCTATGCCTGGCTGGTCGACCCCGACTCAGCCAAAGCGGATCTCACCAATGTGGCCAACATCCCCGCGATCCTTAGCCAGCTCCACGAGATCGGCCGGCGCGGCATCGAGATCAAGCGCTTCAAGGGTCTCGGCGAGATGAACCCCGAAGAGCTGTGGGAAACCACGATGGACCCGGCCAAGCGGACGTTGCTGCGCGTCACCTGGGACACCGCCTCCGATGCCGATCAGCTCTTTGCCACCCTCATGGGCGAAAACGTCGAGAGCCGACGGGCCTACATTGAGCAGCACGCCCTGGAAGTCAAGAACCTCGACATTTGATCCGCGCTCGTCTGTAACCACAGATGCACATGGATAGCGCCACGGCATGAGCCCGTTCAGCGGGTGACGCGCAGCGTCCCCGCCCGATTGAAACCACAGATAAACACAGATACACACGGATGGTTCCGGAGGCCTGGTCACTTCAGTGACTAGGCGATCACGCACCGCAAACACCACCCCAAAAGCCCCAAAACCCAAAAGCCCACGGATTCTCATCCGTGGGCTTCGTTGTGAATCTTCCGGGCTACGGGATGAGTGTTGGGTGGACTGTCCCGATGATATAGATCGCCTTCACCCTCTGCTGCTCCCCATTGATGGTGATCTCGATGGACTGACCTGGGCGTAGACC
>JAPUKX010000155.1 GCA_027295435.1 Planctomycetota bacterium
CGCCGCGGTACCGGGCCGGCGGGCCGGGTTTCATCTTGATTCCCGGGCGTGACCACAAAAGTCGCAGTATTGCGTGCCGTTGAGGGCCCCTGATTCAAGCGCGCCCGGGAGGACTCGAACCTCCGACCCCCGGTTTAGGAAACCGGTGCTCTATCCGACTGAGCTACGGGCGCTGGATTTCGACAAACCATTACACATCAAATAGTTACGCGTGTTATGCCGATGGCTGGCTCTTGGGATACGCCGAGTTCGGCGACGGTGTGCCCGCTGCATCCGATGCCGCGCGGACCGTCATGATCGCTCCCACCGCCCCAAGGTGGCTGAGGCCTTGGTCGGGGTTTGGCTCGACTACGCACAGATAATAGTTAGCCGCGGTCGTGATGTCCTGCGCAAGCGCTGAAACTGCCCGGGGATCACCCGCCTCAAATCATCAGGTTGGTGCAAGGGGGACGATATGGAGGTGGTCGAGAACTGTTCGCCACGATCGACCGGCAGCCGAGGCGGCCCATGCTGCGAGACGTTTTCGATCGCTTCACGGGTCTGGCCCATGTTCGCGAAGCACACGCTCGGTCGCCCATGCTCGCGGCGAGTACTCGGGTGACTGTTGTGAACGAGGGCAAGAACGCCTGGGTGGTTCGCCAAGCGCTCCAAGAGCTCAGCGTGGAACTGGTGGACGACGAAGGCGCCGCCGATGTCCTGGTGGTCGGGACACTCTCGCCCGGACCGATGTTGGACGCCTGGGAGCAGCGAAGTATCGGCCCGCAACCCATGATCGCCCCCTGGTCGCCGCGGGGCATGCCGGAGGATGGGCACGTGATGCAAGCTGCCAGCGGGTCGTCGCCCGTCATCGACCGTTGATGTCGGCACTCGATTTGCCCCGGCCGAGCTGACCGCACAGCGATCTAAGGTGGATTCGCCACAAAGACCGAAGCGGACTTTTCGACGAGCGCCGCGCGGACACGGTCGCCGCGAGGCTGCTGGGCGAGGGTGGTGCGGGCTCGCTGGTAGGTTTCCTCGGCGAGTTGAGTGTCACCCGAGGCGTGTCGGGCCAGGGCGATGATGAGCAAACAGGTCGGGACGTCCGCGCCCAACTGTTCGGCGAGGCGGGCGGTTGCCATGGCCTCGTCCGCCTGGTCGTTGAGCAGCAATCCAACCGCCAGGGCAGTGACCGGCTGGTGCGCCGTCGGCTCTGCCTCGGTTGCCGCGCGAGCATAGCGGAGGCCTTCGGCCGGGTCGTGGATCGATGCATCCGCACCGATGAGATAAGCCAGGGCCAGCTCTAACGCGATGCCGGGGTGGCCGGGGGCGAGGTGAGCGCCGTGCCGCCACACGCGGACCGCCTCCTTCCAATTTCCGAGATAGCGCAGGGCAGCGCCCAGGTTTAGCCCGGCCGGCGTCAGGTTCGGCTCGATGGCCCAGGCTTGGCGAAAGGCGTCCGCGGCCTCACGGTATTGGCCTTGTCGGGCGAGCGCGTTGCCGAGATTCAGCCACGCTTGGGAGTAGTTTGGACGCAGCCGAAGCGCCTCGCGGTATTGTTCGAGAGCCTGATCGGTGCGGCCGAGCCTGGCGTACGTGAGGGCGAGGTTGTAACGCGTGTTCGCAGCCATCGGTGAAAGCCCGACTGCCTTGGACAGCGTTTCGACAGCCGCGCCGCTGCGCCCCAGCCCGGCCAGGGCAATGCCGGCGCTGGCCAGGGCGATGGCAGAACCGGTGTCGCGCTGCACAACCGGGGCCAGTGTGGTCAGCGCGTCGTCGAATCGCCCGGCGCTCAGCTGGGCCGTGGCGAGCTCGGTGTAGGGCTCCAGCGCCTGGGGTGATGCCGCGGCGATTGAAGCCTGCAGCGCGTCAATGGCCGAGAGATCGCCGTCGGCCGAGGCGGACATCGCGCGGTACATCGTGCCCGTCGGCCCCGATGGGGCGCGGTGGGGCCAGTAGAACTTCACGTCCGCGCCTTGTGGCGGCGGTGTTTCGGCGAGCGCCGCGAGAGGATCACCCGTTATCCGGCGTTGAATCAAATGATCTGTCATCACCACGTGCACGACGTCCTGGGTGCGGCGCTTGGGCATGTGGCAGGCGATGCAGTTGTCGTTACCCGAGGCAGCGTCCAGGCCTCGTCGATCGGGCCTTGAGGTAGATACGATTCCCATTTCTACTCGGGCGCAGTCGTCAAGAGCGTGGCACGTCAGACATCGAGCGCGGTAATAGGCAGCGGCCTCCGTCGGCGTGACCTTGCGGTGCGGGTCGTGACAGGTCAGACAGCTCAATGCGCCGTCGCTTGCCTTGTAACAGGTGCTTTGATGCAGGCGGTACGGATGGTGGTTGATCTCGAAGCGGTCGGAACGATCCCGGCCATCGTCGAAGTCCAGGTGCACGAGGTAATCGCTCAGCGGCTGGCCCGGGCGATAGGAATAGTCGCCTCGGCCGAAGCGGCGGACGAGACTGGTCAGCTTGCTCGTCGGCTGAAGGTGGCATTGGAAGCACACGTCGTCGCGCAGCGGCGCCGCCAAACGGGCTGGATTGACGATCGCGGCGACGACCTCCGCAACCGGGACGTTCAGATCGTTAGCCAGGCGAATATGCGCCGCCCCGGGACCGTGGCAGCGCTGACATCCCGTCCCTTGCGGCAGGTCCCTCGGAAAAACGTGCGGTTGCCCGTAGCGGTCGCTCCCAGGGGAGACCTGCGGATAGGCGTTGTGACAGAACATGCATTCGCGGGTGATGAGGCGGGTCACGCCGTCGTGCCGGGGATTGTCGTATCCCGGCGCCATGCCCCAACTTTGACTCGGCGTGTACCACACGATTGGCAGCTGATAGAGCTCGCCGGCTTGTGTCTGGTAGAGGTAGCCGCGCGAGTGCAAGCCCGATCCGATGATCCAGTCGATCTCTTGTTCGAGGACGTTGATAGGCTGGCCAGTGTCATCGAGCTGATACCGCTTCATCACGAACGTATCGTCGCGGCGGATCATCTCGTAGTGCCTCTTGGACGGCCCGTGGAAGTAATGGTTGTTCTCGAAGTCCTCGATGATGTTGTCGGGGCGCGGTCGGGAGAACGATCTGGCCATGCCGACGTGCTGGTAGGAGTTGTAAAGTTGGCGGTGACAGGCAGCGCATTGCCGGTCGGGGACATAGCCCTCCGCCGTGGTCGGTCGCGGCAGCTGGCCCGGCTGCGCAGCGCCAGGAGTCGGTTGGCCCCCAAGGCGAGGTTCTGGTTTGAAAACTAAGGCGGGGAACGGTCCGGTCGGTGGCCGCGTCAAGGTGTCCGCCGTCGCCGCGTCGAACCGAATCCAGATCAGCGCGATGACTACCAGCGCAACAAGGCCCAGTGATCTGGGGTCCGCCCACAGGTTCCTTGCCGTCGATGCTCTTGGCAATCCTCTCTTCATGGTCGTAGCGGAACCGCTTGGGTGAGCCTACCGATCGAGGCCGGCCCGGACAACCGGCTTCGCCGTGTGGCCGGATCGGCCCGCAGTGTGGCTGGAACTGGGCGAATGTGCATCGCCGGGCAGGTTCATCTACCATACGCGGCGAGGCCCGAGGTTCGTGGTGCCTGACAAACGGTACGCACCGCGGAGCCTCCGGGCGGAATCCGACACTGCGAAAGGAACCAACGCTAGTGAGCAATCAGCTGTTTGAGCGTCATCGCAAGACCCTCCAGGGCGCCGTGTCCGCCATCGGGGACCGTACGTATTGGAGCGCGTACCCGGAAGTGCCCAGCGGCAAGATCTATGGCCAAACCGCCAAGGCCGACGGCGGGGCGGCCTTCCAAGCCCGCCTCAACAAGCTGTTTGAGCTTGACCAACCCGGCACCGTCGGCACGGTGGGCACAGAAGCGTCGCCCTACGGCATGGCCTTGGGCATCACCTATCCCAAGGCTGATCTCGATGGGTTGCTGGCGGCGGCGCAAGCGGGCCTTCCCGGTTGGCGCAAAGCGAGCATCGAAGAACGCGTTGGCGTCTGCCTGGAGATTCTCCACCGGCTGAACCAGCGGAGCTTCGAGATCGCCAACGCGGTCATGCACACCACCGGTCAGGGGTTCATGATGGCCTTCCAGGCCGGGGGGCCGCACGCTCAGGACCGTGCCCTGGAGGCGATTGCCTACGCCTGGCAAGAGATGACGCGCTGCCCGGACCACGTGACCTGGGAAAAGCATGTCAGCAAGACTGATGTCGTGCGCCTGGAGAAGCGCTATCGGATCGTGCCTCGCGGGGTCGCCGTTGTCGTCGGGTGCTCGACCTTCCCGACGTGGAACGGCTACCCCGGCTTGTTCGCCAGTCTGGTGACAGGTAACGCGGTGGTGGTCAAGCCGCATCCCGG
>JAPUKX010000156.1 GCA_027295435.1 Planctomycetota bacterium
GAGGAAAGGTCGATCCCCGCTTTCTTGGCGCTGATGCGGTTGAAGACGATCTCCTGCGGGCGGACCTTGCGAAACCGCATCATGATCAGGTCGATCAGGCGGACCCTCGCCCCGGAGAGCAATGCCTGAAACCACAGGCTGATGTACTGGCCGATGATGAACAGAAAGATCAGCAGCACGATGCCGCCGACGATTAGACCGCCGATGAGAAGTGTGTTTGAGGGGGGCATGGCTTACCTTTTAATAGCGCAGCTCAGGCTGATGACAACGGTACCGTACGAGGATTATCCTACCAGATCATGGAGTCCATGGCCGGGCCTGCGTGGTCCGGTGGGGAATTCAAGGTGTCCGCGGACGGACTTTGACCTGATTGTCGTAGACATCCGTGACCACGACGGGGGTGTTGGCCTCGATGATGCCCGTCTCGGCCATGCCATCGAGGCGTTGCCCGTTGATGGTGACGAAGCCCACTGGCCGCAGCGCGGTGACGGTGACGCCCTCGGCCCCGATGAGCTGGCGCAGCTGGGCGAGGCGGTCCTTCCGTTGTTCCGCGGAGGCTCGCTGGGCGTCTTCGGGGGACTCAGTCAGCGGCTCGTCCTCGCCGCCGAGCACCATCCGCCTGGCCAGCGGCGAATGGAGCCAGACCTTGAAGACGAACACCAGAACAATTGGGGTGCCGACGGCATACACGACCGAAGCCGCGATCCCAAAGGTCGTATCAAATCTGAAGAACGCGAAGATGGAGCCAATCGCCGCCACGCCGCACAACAGCCCCAGCAACCCGCCCGAAGGAACCAGCAGTTCCACTAGCAGCAGCGCCAGGGCGACGGCGGCCAGGATGAAACCCCATAGGAGGTACATGTCGTTGTTCGTTGTCACGGCGGCCTGGACCAGCGTCACGGTCATCACTTTGATTCCTCGACTTCGATCACGAATCGTCCCACGGACACCACACGCAGCGGCGTGCCCCGATCGATATAGTCGCCCACGGACTTCACGTCCACCAGCCGGCCGTGGAACATCGCCCGCCCGGCCGGGCGCAGATCGGTCTCCGCCGTCCCCAGGTCCCCCGACTCAAGCGGTCGCCCAACGTCGCCGATCGCCTCCAGCAGTCCGGGCTCGCCGTTGTGCCCCTCCGGTTGACCGACCTGGGTCTTGAGTACGAAGCGACTCAGGATCGGGACGGTCTCCAGTTGTCTGGAAACAAGCCAGAACGCGATCCCGGCCGCGAACAGCGCCGTCAGCATCGCGGTCAATCCGGTCAACAATTCCGACTGACCGGCAGGTGTGCCCAGATCGCCTGAGACGAATGTGCCGACGAGACCCCCCAGCAGACAGACGGCGCCCGTGACCCCGGCCACGCCGAACCCCGGGATCACAAAGAGCTCGACGGCGATCAAGAGCAAGCCGGCCGCGATCAACAGGACTTCCCACCATTGGGCCATCCCCGCAAGCCAAGGCGCGCCGATGAGGACCAGCAACGAAACACCCGCCGCCGCGCCGAACGCGCCGACGCCCGGTGCGGCAAGCTCGATGAGAAAGCAGACGAGGAAAATGACGATCAGGACGCCCATGACGATCGGGTCGGTGAGGAACTGCACCAGCGATTCAGACCAGGTCCGGTCGTAGCGGCGAAGCGTCCGGGCGCCGAAATACGCCTTGAGCTGCTCGTCACCGGAGATGACTGCCGTGGCCAACCCGTAGTAGATGCCCTCGGCAGGCTTGAGCGTGAGCAGCCGGTCATCGGAGACGACCTGGGCGATCAGCCGCCACTTGCCCCGGTCGGTCTCGGCCAGCGGCGCCCGCGCGGGTGGAAGCTGCTGTTGGAACTCCATTTCTGCTTTGCGCTGCTGTGGATCAATCGGCGCTTCGCCGGCATCATCGTACTGCGGGATCAGCGTGTTGAACCAGGGACGCACCGGGATCGTGTCAAGTCCGCTGGGTGAAGCAACCGGCGTCAGCTCCTGCGGCGGCTCCCGGCCGAACACCGTGTGATACTCCTGGCGGTCGACGAAGATCTTTTCGCCGGTGTTGACGTGTTCGATGAGCCACAGCTCGACACCGACGCCCACGAACGCCTGTACCAGGTTCTCGTCGTAGTGGTTCCGCCTGGCTGAATCGACCACCTCGGTGAGGATCGGCGATTCAATCTTGGCTCGCTCGGTGCCTGCAATTACACCAAACGGGCTGATGGGGGCTGCGTCGCCGAATGAGGCGTCCGGCGCCGTCACGATCTCCCGACACGCCAGGGCGATGATCGTGCCCGCCGAGTAGGCCATGGGGTTGATCCAGGCGACGGTGTTGGCGGGTGCGTCTGTCTTGATCAGGTGGCAGATATTGAGCGTTGCCACCAGCGCCCCTCCGGGGGTGTCGATATCCAGCACGATGGCGTCCGCTCCGTCGCGTAACGCCTCACTGAGACGGCGCTCAAGTGAATGCAACGTGATCCGGTCGATCTCGCCCCGGATCGTCAACACCGCGATGGTGTCGGACTGGCGGTAGGCCGGGACCGCGGTCCGGTTCGGTGGGCCGGGGGCTGTTGGCTGTGCTGCGATCGCCCACGCCGTATTCAGCTCGACCAAGAGGGACAAGCCTGTCGCCGCGCCAAGGGTGCAGCGGCCCGTCCACAGGTTGCGTTGCGAAGCGCATCGTTGCATCAGAACGTAAGTATAGATTTCCAAATGGATGGACGGCGGATAGCCCCGGCATGACGCGGTCAGCGGCTGCTCACAGGGATCGAGTGGGTCGTGCGACAGCAGCTTGGGGGCTTCGACCGGCTTGGCTGCGCAAATGGCCGGCCGCGCGGGCGGTCGGCCAGGCTCTCTGCGCTGGGGATGTCATCGGCCTCGGGCGGCGCCGAGACCCACAGCGGTCAGCGGGCCAATCAGTCCCACTCAACGCCCGTGGCCCCGAAGTCTATACCATTCGGCTCGATGTTACTGATCAGGGCCAGCCAGATGTCGTAGCCGTCGCCGACCACTTGGTTCGCGCTGCCGGTCTGGTTATTGAACAGGTTGTCGGGCACTGATACGGCTGGATTCGGCGGGTCCAGGTCAAGATAGGAGATCCCTTCCGGGGTGAACGTCTGATGGATTTCGACGTGGTTATCGTTGTAGGCGATGTTGCCCATCCATTGCTTGCGCCCGCCGTGGATCTCCAGGGTGATGGAATCTTCGTACAGCGTCGATCCCTCCGTTTGCTCGCCTCTCTCCACGCCCCGGTTGCCGAG
>JAPUKX010000157.1 GCA_027295435.1 Planctomycetota bacterium
CCCGGCCGGGCGCTACGCGTTCCTTGCGCACAGCCGTCAACAGGTAGTCATCTACGTCGAGATCGAAGACTTCACCAGTGAGCTCAACAACAAAGGACAGTGGCTGACCGAGCTGTCGCAGCAGTGGGTCGTGTACAGCGACAGCGACGGCATTCCCGTGTGGCGGGAAGATTGGCAGGTCGGCGTGGACACGAGCAGGAACCGCAGAGACGATTTCTGGATCGTACAGGTGATCACGCTTCCCAAGGAGCTGTCCGTCGGCCGGTACCAGCTCAAGATACACATTCGCGACGAGATGTCCGGTGCTGAAACCGAGACTGCGATCGATTTCGAGATGGTTGCCGATCCAAGGTTAGCCGGGACCTAAGCGGCGCCGGCGAGAGCCGTCTAGCGCTGGGCCATCGCTCGCGGTCGCTGTGCGCTAGGATGCCCGGCCATGCCTGAGACGGCTGATCATCGGCACCACCTGCTTGCGCTGGAGGGTCTGGCCGGCGACGAACTGATCTCGCTGCTCGATCACGCCAAGCGATTTCACACTGCCGCGGGCAGCGTCCCGCCGACGAGTCTCCTTGCCGGCCGAGCCGTGGCCAACCTTTTCTTTGAGGATTCCACGCGAACCCGCTGCAGCTTCACCATTGCTGCGAAGCGCCTGGGCGCTTTGACGATTGATCTGACCGGCGCCGGCTCGAGCCTCAGCAAAGGGGAGTCGTTCCTGGACACCGCCCGCACCATCGAGGCGATGGGGATCGACGTGATGATCATCCGCAGCCGGGCCTGCGGAACGCCGGCCATGATCGCCAGCGCGGTCCGATGCGCCGTGATCAACGCCGGCGATGGGCGGCATGAACATCCCACTCAAGGTTTGCTCGACCTCTACACGCTCCGTGAACGTTGGGGTGATTTCGTCGGCCGAACCATCGCCATCGTGGGCGACATCGCCAACAGCCGCGTCGCTCGATCCAACATTCATGGGCTGACGACTCTGGGGACTGAGGTGCTGCTGGTTGGCCCGCCGGCGCTTGTGCCGCGATCGCTTGAGCGGATCGCGTTGGGGCCCGGGCGTGTCTCGGTCAGCCACGACCTCGATGCGGTGTTGCCTCGCGTCGATGCCATCATGATGCTGCGTGTTCAGCTTGAGCGCCATGTCGGCGGCGCGATCGCCGATGACTACCGCGCGCTCTACGGTCTGACCGCCCAGCGGGCCGAGCGCCTGCGTCCCGATGTGCCGGTGTTGCATCCGGGCCCCATGAACCGTGGCGTTGAGATTGATTCCGAGGTCGCCGACGATCCGCAACGCAGCGTCGTCCTCCGACAGGTCGCTAACGGAGTGGTGCTGCGCATGGCCGTCCTGGCCAGGTCCGTTGGCGCGTCGTGATTCCTCCGAGCCGTGGCGGGCCCGGGCTAGCGATCCAGTGCTCTGCGGCCAATCTCCTACACTTCCCACAATGGCCTGCAAGTCCAACAAGCCGCGCGGCCTGCTGCTGGCCATCTCCGGGCCGTCGGGTGTGGGAAAGACAACCATCACCCGCGAGCTCGAGCGCCGTCTGGACGGTGTATTCAGCGTCTCGGCCACCACCCGGCCCCAGGCGCCCGGTGAGGTTGACGGACGAGACTACCACTTCCTGACCGAGCGCCAGTTCGAGGATATGGTCGATCGCGGCGCATTCCTGGAACACGCTCAGGTGTACGCCAAGCATCGTTACGGCACCCCGCGAGAGCCTGTGGAGCGCCATCTGGCCCAGGGCCGGCTCGTGCTGCTGGATATCGACGTGCAAGGCGCGATATTGGTCAGACAGACTATGCCCGAGGCGTTGATGTTCTTTATCCTTCCGCCGAATGATGAGGACCTGCTGCTGCGGCTTCGCCACCGCGGCCGCGAGGCGGAGGCCGCCATCCGCCACCGGTTCAATGAAGCGAAACACGAGATAGAACTGGGCATGCGCAGCGGTGTCTATGACGCGCAGATTGTCAACGATGACCTTCCGCGAGCCATCGACGAGGTGTGTCGATTGGTCCAGCAGCGGCGCGCAACGGAGAAATCATGAGCGGTCACGTGCTCAATGCTCGTGCGGCTGATCGCCTCACGCGCCCGGGGAGTCCTCATAGCCGCGGATGCATATCCGCGGGCTCTCTCACTGCCTTCGTCGCGCCTGCCGCATCATCCCCGCTCGGGACCATCGCCGTTGGGGTTACATCGTTGCTCATGCTCTTTGCCCCGGCCGTTGCTGGCGCCGAGGCCGTACGAGGGGTGCATTCACTCGTAACCGCGCCCATCGCCGTCCGGGGCGGGGTGCTGATGGTTCCGCTTGGAGCTGACCGCGCCGGCGATAATTGGCCGCAGACATTGACGCTTCGGCTGGCGCACGGCGGGCGGATCGAAGGCGTCGTGGCGTGGGTCCACCCAGCGCCGCCGACGATCAGCCGTCACTGGACTGATGATCCGCGAGGACTCGCCGTGCGGCGGATTGAGCTGACCGATGATACTTCCGCTGGCGGCGCGGGGGCCCCGTATCTTCTGGCAAGGCTGCCGCCGGATGGTGACGGGCGGCTGCACCTGGGCCGGCAGACCTTGCGCCCACAGTGGCATGATCATCCGCGTCGTTCCGGGCCTCCGGCGGGCCAGGCGCCCAGCGCGGCAACGCTGCAGTTCCTCCAGGAGCCCGATCGTCCCGATCCGCGTTCGCCGTTTGAGTATTGGCGGTGGGTGTTGCTTGCGCAACGCCTGGGCATGAATCCCCCGTCGCCGCATGCCTATGGCGATGTGGCCTCTCTGGTGGCGGAGCACTACGCCGGCCTGTGGGGCGTCGGTTTCACAAGGTTGGCGGCCTTGAGCCCCGGCGTGGCGGCGCAGTGCACCGACCTGCTCACCCAAACCTGCCTGGATCAGCAGCAGTCGTTCGCCGCATGGGTGGCCGACCCGGTCGTCGTCGGCTCGCTGCTGGCGCATCTGCTGGATTTCAATCGGCCGGATCGGGCAGTCATGGAGGCCGCACTGGCCTGGGCCGAGGCGAGACAATTGCTGTTGCTCTGGCCGGAGCCTGCAACCTATGACCAGGTCACGTTGGCGATC
>JAPUKX010000158.1 GCA_027295435.1 Planctomycetota bacterium
GCCATCGCGGGTAACGGGGCCCTGGTTGTGATCTGGCTTCTTGCGCTGGGGCTCGAACTCGTGTCGCCTTACGTCGGCTACTGGACCCCCGGCCTGGGTGCCCAGAGCATGGGCGACCGGCAGATCGAATACCACCACTTCACCGAACGATTCCATCTCTTCATCATCATCGTGTTGGGCGAGTCCATCGTGATCACAGGCGTCACCGCTGCCGGACTCGAGCTCGACACAGCGCGACTCGCCTCTGTCGTGGTTGCGTTCGCGTTGACTGCGGTGCTTTGGTGGCTCTACTTCAACGCGGTCGCCGCCCGGGCAAGCGAGGGCCTTGGCGCGGCGTCCGGTGATCAGCAACGACTGGCCAGGGATGCGTACAGCTACACCCACTTCCTGCTGGTGTTCGGGATCATGCTGATTGCAATCGGCAACGAACTTCTCATTGGTCATCCACTCGATGAGTTCGAACGCGCCGGCCTTGTTGTGGTTGCCGCAGGACCAGTTCTGTATCTGTGGGGGCACGAATTGTTCAAGCTGTTGATGACCGGAAGTGTCCGAGTCGTCCGCCTTCTCGGTGGTGTCCTCATCGCCACAGTCGTCGCCGTTGTCGGCACGGCGTTACCGGCCCGCTTGACCCCAGCCAGCGTCCTGGCCATCCTCGTCGGTTTCGCCATCCAGGAAAACGTGGCGATGCGACGCTTCGACGCCACACCTGCCGATAGGCGGCTGAGTTCGCCGGCAACCGAAGCGGGCAAGCCCGCCCGATACAGCTCGCCCAGGGTCGATAGACAAGCAGCGACGGCCGAGACCCCCAAGGGAGAAATCTGATGGGCAGCCCAACGGACCAGGGGGTCGTCTCCATGGGAGGCACCTGGTCACCCTTGAAGAGCCGCATATTCACGGTGGTGCTGTTGACCAGTCTGTTCACCCAGTTGGCGGTTTTCATGAGCGGGTTGGCCAGCGCCTGGGTGATGACCGACATCACCGACTCGCCGGCCGTCGTCGCCTCTCTTCAAATCGCGGTCGCCCTCCCCATGTTTCTGCTCGCCCTTTTCGCCGGTGCACTCGCCGACGTAGTCAGCCGGAAGCGAATCATCCTGTTTTCACTGACCGGCAGCATGATCGTTACGGGAGCGTTTGTATTGCTGTCTGCGTCCGAGTCCCATTCCGAGGCCTCGCTGCTGGGACTCACCGCGGCCCTCGGTGGCTTCACGGCGCTGGCTGCCCCAGCTTGGATTGCCGTCATTCCCGGGCTCGTTTCCCGCTCCGATCTGGCCGGGGCAATGACGCTCAGTTCTGCCGGCATCAGCGGTGCAGGGGCCCTCGGCCCCGCCATCGGAGGAATCCTCATCGCCATAGCCGGACCCACCTGGGTATTCGGTTTGAACGTGATCGTCTTTGCCGCCGCGATCTTGGCGCTACGTGTCTGGAAACCGGCACCTCTCACTGGGCTCCCCCACGAACACATCGTTTCGGCGATGCGCCTCGGTTTCCAATACATGCGATACGACCGACCGCTCAAGGTCGTGATTGGCAAGATCATTCCCTTTGCGTTAGCCGCCGTTGCGCTTATCTCGCTGCTGCCGGCGGTAGCCCGTTTCCGTCTCGAAGCCGGACCGGCGACGTTTGGACTTCTCTCGGGTGCCGGCGGTGTCGGCGCGGTACTCGCCCTGCTCGTCATGCCCAGCATCCGTAGGCGGGTTGGGCCAGATTTCATCGTCCTGGGTTCGATGCTCATCGAGGCTGCCGTGTTCGTGGTGCTCGCATCAACCACCAATCTCGGGGTCGCCGCCGGCGTGATCATGGTCGCCGGAGCGGCAACGCTGGCGATCGTGTCCACTGTCATGACTGTTCTCCAGGTAGTTCTCCCCTCGTGGATCCGTGGACGGGGGGTGGCCCTTTTCCTGCTCGCGGTTCAAGGGTCATTCGCCGTTGGCGCCTTGATCTGGGGAGGAGTGGCCGAGCAGACCAGCCTGCAAACCGCTCTTGTGTCGGCCGGACTCACCATGGCGGTAAGCGCAGTTCTGGTGCTGCCGCTGCGGCTCAGCCGATACATGGACGTCGACACCGATACTGCCACCCTTCTCGCCGACCCGCCCACCGTGACGTCGGTACACGACGACGACGGACCCATCCTGCTCACCGCCCGCTGGCAGATCGACCCCGCCCACCGGGACGACTTCGTGGCCGCGATGGAGCCGGTGCGGCGGGCGCTGAAGCGGCAGGGTGCCCTCAGCTTCCGCCTGGTCGAGGACGTGGAACAGCCTGGGCACATGCTGGAATCGTTCACCATGGCGACCTGGTCCGAATACCAGCGCCTCCCTCACAGAGCCACCATGGCGGACAAAGAAATCCACGTGGCTCTCGTAGACGCTGCCGGCTCAGAGGTCCCTGCGCTGACAGCACACCGCGTCATCAAACTCCGATCGGGGCGGTCCAATCATTCGAGCGGATCTGCACGGTGAGCGACGGCTGACTCCCGTCGCCAGTCGGCCGACAGTAAGACAGACTCATTAGCTCAGGGCTTTTGCGTGCCGGCACCCCGTTTCCGTTCTCGAGCAGGACGACATCGGAGGCGAGGCATCTAGAATGCTTCGCTCTCAACCCGAGGTTCGGATTGGCAGCACTTCATTTCGATCAAGGCATCGAACACGACGCCTGCGGCGTCGGGTTCATCGCTGCCCTCGACCGCGCTCCTTCCTACCGTTTGACCCGTCTGGCCGTGGAGTGTCTGCAGAGACTGGATCATCGGGGTGCTCGTGCTGCCGATGGCACGGGGGATGGTGCCGGCCTGCTCACGCAGGTCCCCCACAAGCTGATCCGCCGGGAGCTTGGCAGCTACCAGGCGAACCTCCCGTTAGCGCGAATCGGTGTCGTGATGTGCTTTCTCCCTCCCATGGACGCAGCACTTTCCCGTTCTCTGATCACCGAGTCTCTCGAGGCAGAAGGCATCCGTGTCTTGCGATGGCGATCGGTGCCGATCGACCCC
>JAPUKX010000159.1 GCA_027295435.1 Planctomycetota bacterium
GCGTGACGGCCGCGGCGTGCTGCTTACGGACGCGTTGGCGCCGGGCCGCCGAACGCTGCCTGTGTCGATGGTCGAGTACTACGCCGCCTTGGGCGAGTTTGCGCTCGGCCTGGAACGCATCGATCGACGGATGGAGCTGGCGGTCACCCAGGCCCAGCGCGAAGCCGGCGAGCGGTTGCTCCAAGGCGTCGAGCGACCATTTGTGCTCATCAACCCCGGGGCAAACAAGGCGAAGAAGCGCTGGCCGGCGGATCGGTTCGCAGCGGTCGCCGACGCCCTGGCGAAGAGCCACAGCCTGGCCGTCGCCGCCACTGGATCGCCTGGTGACCGAGAGGTGGTCGCAGCGATGGTCACCGCAGCCCGGTGCACGGTGCACAATCTGGTTGACCGCGGCATCAGCCTGGGAAGCCTCAAGGCCGTCATTCAAGAAGCGAGCTTGCTGATCACCAACGACACGGGCCCGCGTCACATCGCCGCGGCGCTGGGCACGCCGGTGGTGACGCTGTTTGGGCCAACGGATTGGCGCTGGACGGCCATTGATTGCCCGCACGAGCGGATGGTCCTTGGGGACCCGTTCCTCCCAGAGCCATTGATCGCCGACGAGCATCCGCGACGATGTGCGATAGAGAAGATCATGGTTGGTGACGTTCTCGCAGCTGCCGCAGCACTGCTCGCCGTTGCGGGCGCGAAAGATCCGCCAGGGCCTCCCGCAGCAGCGGCGCCCAGGCCCAGCGCTGCTTCGTAACCGGCTGATCCGTGGCCTGGACCAGCAAACGATCAAACATCCGTAAGAGCGCCCGGCACCGATCCATCATCGGCCGAACGCCCACGGTATCCAGGACCCAGACCTCCGGCTGGGCTTGGGGCTGGGCGATCACGATGTTGTTGAGCTTGAGATCGCGGTGAAGGACACCGGCGCCGGCGAGGGTACGCACAATCCGGCCAATCTGCTGACCGCACCGTCGGCCAAGTTGCTCATTGACCTCGCCGTCATGGAGCATCTCGAGCGCTGATCGACCGGGTACGAACCGCAGCTCGATCTGAACGAGTAGCCGCCAGCCATCCCGACGCAGGCGCCACCGACCGATGGGCTGGGGTGTGTTGATGAGCAAACGGGCCAGTGTCCGCGCGCCGCGAAGCTGTCGCTGGGGTTGAGCTTGCCACAGGAGCATTTTCAGCGCCATCAGCGGCGTGAGCGGCCAGGACTTTACCGTCCGCTGTGACTGCCCCGGGGGTTCGACCAGCCACGCGCTGCGAGCGCCGGCTTGCTTCAAACAGCGAACTGCATACGAGGGCGGACTGACCATGCCGGTAGGATACTGCAAGGCGGCTCCAAGAAGACCTCCAGCGTTGCTATCAGCGGCGAAGGGGCGGGTCTTGCCAAACCTATTCGATAACGGCGGTAACAGGCTACCCAGCTCAAACGAACTCGTCGTTACCCGCTTACACCACAAGCAGGATCAGATCGCATGGCAGAAACATCTCGAGAATCGCCGAGGCCATGCCCGGTATGCAGGTCATTGAGCAGTGACGACCTCGGTCGGATCATCCACAAGCAACCGGTGAGGGTGGCTGGGGTGGAGCTTGATCTCGGGGGTATCGAGTTCCGCCTCCGCGGATGTCGTTCATGCGGGTTCCAGTACAAAGATCCACCGATTCCCCAACGGATGCTGCTGCGATGTCATGAGCAGGCATCGGCTGAGCATTGGCAAGAGAACCCGAATCCTCGCAAGCGTCGGTTTGATGCGGTGAAAGACATCATTGAGTCACATTGCGGTGGGAGACGGATTCTGGATGTCGGGTGTTTCAACGGGGCCATGCTGCAGTACCTCGGCGACATCTGGGACCGGTATGGCATCGAGCCCTCGCGCGAAGCCGCCACGATGGCTCGTCAGCGAGGCATCTGCATCCTCGGCTCAACGATCGAGGAGCTGCCGTGGGCGATCGCGCCGTTTGACGTGGTGTTGGCGATCGATGTGATCGAACACCTGAACGATCCCATTGCCTTCTTCGGGCGGACTAGAGCGTGTTTGAAGCCCGGCGGCATCCTCGTCCTGGGAACCGGCGATACCGGATCATGGACCTGGCGGTTACAGGGCAGTCGCTACTGGTACTGCAGCCTGCCCGAGCACGTCGGTTTCTACGGCCAACAGACACTGTGCTTCATCGCGGATTCAATCGGGATGCAGACATTGCAACACGTCCGGCTGAGCCATGTGAGGTCACCCGTGTATCGAAGGATTCGCCAAACCATCGCGAATCTCTTGTACGCAGGGGTGACACGTGCGTATGGGTTCGGACTGCCGGCGCTCCAACGGCGGCTGGCGCGGCAAGGTGCTCCCGGATGGCTGACCGCAAGAGATCACATGCTGCACGTCATGCAGGCGATGTAATCCCATAACAAGGCCGATCAGGCTGGGACCGGCCAATCCCCAAAGACGTCCGAGAGCTTCCGGCCGCAGTACCGCCGCATGTCGCGCATCGAAGCCAACGTACGCCCGCTGGTGAGCTGTGATGCATAGTACGCGAGCCGGCCAATGGTGTGATGCAGCTTGCGCGCGGCCAATTCGGGGTACCGCTGCTTGATGAGGGCTCGTTCTTGGAGGTACTTCTCCTGCAAGGTCGATCCCTTGGCCTGGTGGTGAAGTCGGTACGCGGCAAGGTAGGCATCCACGCCGCCCCACAAGCTCCTCTTTCTGAACATGCGGTACCAGAGTTCCGTGTCGAGAACGCAATGCAGGTTGAGATCGAGGCCGCCAACCGATTCGTAAAGCTCACGCCGAAAGAAGCAGCAGGGCTGGCGTACCCGCACGTAGCCGAGGTGCGCCCACCACGGTGAATCGTGGGGGCGACGGTGCATCTTGATGATGCGATCATCGCTGTCGATGGCCACGCCGTATCCAGTCACGACGTCTAGCTCAGGGTGCGCATCGAAAGTTTCGTGCACTCGCTGCAAGGCATTGGGCAGAAGGACATCATCGGAATTCAGCCAGTACAACACATCGCCAGTCGCCCGTTGGAACCCGCGATGGATCGCATCAGATTGGCCTTGGTCGGGCTGGGACTCCCAGTAGTCGATTTTGTCCGCATAGTTCTCGATGATCTGGACCGATCCGTCGGTACTGCCCCCATCGAGAACAAAGAACTCATGGGCCAGACTACGCTGGCTGATGACCGAGCGCAGGGTCTGCTCCAGATAGGCCGCCTGGTTGTAGCTTGGGGTCACGATCGAGATCTTCACTGACATCGGCGAGGTGCTCACTCATTGACGCAACAGCGTCCGATTCTACCATGACCCCGTTGCACCGAGTCGATGCCAAGCGATGAGCACGACGACTTCAACCGTCCATGTGCCAGCGAAGACGGCGCCGCCGTTTCGTATCGGCGATCTCGTCGAGTATCGAGGGTGGCGCGGCCGGCTGGAGCCCGGCGTCAACCCGTTTGGACCGTCGGGGCGCGAACGGTTGATCGTGACCGACGATCTTGGCATCGAGTACTGGCACGACCCGGTCACGGACATCCTCTTCTCGTCACCCCGGTTCAGCCAGACAAGCCTGGATGAGTCGTACCAGCAGCCCACCGCTCACATCGACACCCGCCAGTTTATTGGTTTTGACCGCCGGGCGTGGGAGCACCAGGCCGACCGCAGCTTTGTCGTGAGCCGGCTCAAAGCGGACCTTGTCTCGCAATGGTTGAAGCTGCCCGGCCGGATTCTGGACGTGGGCTGTCACGTGGGCCTGTTCGTGATGCTCGCGCAGGAGGCGGGGTTCGAATGCCAGGGCATTGATGTCTCCGCGGACGCGGTCCGGATTGGAACGGAGCAACTGGGGATCGCCGGCCTGTCCGCATGCACCCTGACCCAGGCTGACATCGAGGCTGAGAGTTTCGACGCTGTGATGATCTGGGATGTGCTGGAACACTTATACGATTTGACAGAGGTGGTGCAACAATGTGCGACAGTGCTGCGGCGCGGCGGATACCTTTTCGCCCAAGTCCCCAACCATCGGGGTATCACCGCCCAGCTCAAGACGCTCGCGTGCAAGCTTCGCATTCGTCACGGCCGGTTCGACCACTTCGGCTTTCCGTGGCACCTGTACCATTTCAGCCCCAGATCTCTCACACTCCTGGCACGGCGGGCCGGCTTGGAAGCGCTCCAGATCAGAAGTTTCTCGCATCGCACAAAGGCCGGTCTACCGGTCCAAGGCCTCAGCAAGTGGATCACGCGACGGATCGAACAGTTGGCATGGTCTGACTACCTGTATATCGTGGCCCGCAAACCGGCCCCGATCTGATCGGTTGCCTCCGGCTGCGGGTCGGCACGACGAGCGGAATCCCAATGAACGAGCCGAAGCCACCGCTGGACCTCTGCGTGTCCATCATCGCCCGCAACGCCCAGCGAACGATCCAACGAACGATCTGCTCGGTCAACGGGCTGGCGCGGCGGGTGATCGTGGTCGATTCAGGATCGACCGACGCGACACCCGACATTTGCCGAGGCCTCGGATCCGAGGTGGTTCACCACGAATGGGAGGGCTATGGCCAACAGAAACGGTTCGCACTCGGACTGTGCGACGCAACATGGGCGCTGTGCCTGGACAGCGATGAATCGCCGGACGATCCGCTGGCAAACGAGATTCGCCGCGTGGTGACGGCAGACGATCAAGCGGTCAACGGCTACGCGATGAATCGCCGCGTCTGGCTGGGTGACATCGAGCTGCGTCATACCTGGCAACCGGAATGGAAGGTACGCCTGGTGCGTCGCAACGCGGCGCAGTGGGTGGGCAATTATCACGAACGCCTGGAAGTGAAGGGGCGCGTTGACCGATTGGGCGGGATCCTGCGGCACGACGCCGTCACGAACGTTACTGATCTCATCGAGAAGCAGGCCTTGCACGGCGTGCAGGCCGCTGAGGAATATTATGGCCTGGGTGTGCGAAGCAATGCCTTGAAGCTCCTGATCTCGCCGCCCGCTGCGGTACTCAAACAGCTCGTGCTTCGCAGCGCCTGGCGTGATGGATGGGTGGGCTGGGTAGCGGCATTCGGCACGGGTATCAACGCGGCGGCAAAGCACATGCGGCTGCTTGAACTGTCACACCGTTCGAGGTAATTGACGATCATCTGAGGAACCGCCACCTCGCCACCATTCGGCGTCACGACCGCTCGCCGGGGCCCGGTGCCGGAGCGATGCAACCGCTGATGAGCCACATACGCAGCGACGTTGAGCTTCCCACGGTCC
>JAPUKX010000016.1 GCA_027295435.1 Planctomycetota bacterium
GAACGCGCCCTTGGCCACCTTCGCCGCCTGGTCATAGCCGATCTGAGGGACGAGCGACGTGCACGTCATCAGCGACTTCTCGACCATGCCGGTGGCGATCGTCCTGTTGACCTCCAGACCTTGGATGCAGCGGTCAACGAACACGTTCGAGACGTTGGCCAGCAGCATGATGCTGTCGAGCAGGTTGGCAGCCATCATGGGCATGGCCACGTTGAGCTGTAGCAGCGACCCGATGCCGCCGGCGGCGCCCATGGTGATCGCGGCGTCGTTGCCGACGACCTGACAGGCGACCTGCATGACCGATTCACAGATGACGGGGTTGACCTTGCCGGGCATGATCGAGGAGCCCGGTTGTGTTGCGGGCAGTGAAAGCTCGTACAGCCCGCAGCGCGGACCCGATCCCAGCCAACGGATGTCGTTGGCGATCTTCGATAGCGAGATTGCAATCGTTCTCAGCTCACCCGAAGCCTCGACGACGCAATCGCGAGTGGCCTGGGCCTCGAAGTGGTTGAGGGCCTCGGCAAAGTTGACGCCCGTCGCTTCGGTCAGCTTCGCCGCCACGAGCCGGCCGAAGCGCGCGTGGGTGTTGATGCCGGTGCCGACAGCGGTGCCGCCGATGGGCAGGTTCTCCGCCAGTCGCACCATCGCACGCTGGGCCCGTTTCACACAGTAGCCCGCCTGGGCGGCAAAGCCTGAGAACTCCTGGCCGAGGCGGATCGGCGTGGCGTCCATCAAATGCGTTCGCCCGATCTTCACGATGTCGTCCCACTTGCGGGCCTTCGCCTCAAGCGCTCCGGCGAGATTCTCCATGGCCCCGACGAGCTGGTTGGTGATCGCGACCGCCGCCGCGACTTGCATCGCGGTGGGGAAGGTGTCGTTGGACGACTGACCCATGTTGACGTGGTCGTTGGGATGGACGGGGTCCTTCGCGCCGATCGGTTTGCCGGCGTCCTTGGCGGCCAGATTCGCGATCACCTCGTTAACGTTCATGTTGGTGGAGGTGCCCGAGCCGGTCTGAAAGATGTCGATGGGGAAGTGCTGCATCATCGATGCGACGGCGCCGGGGTCGGAACCGTCGGCCAGCGCGGCGGCAATCTCTTCGCACGCCCTATGGATCAGGTCAAATCGGTGCTGATCCAGCTTCTTCAGTTCGAGATTCGTTGCAGCGCACGCTTCTTTCAGCAGGACGAAGGCCCGAATGAGCAGGGGCGAGACCGCTCGTCCCGAGATGGGAAAGTTCAGAACCGCCCGCTGGGTGCTGGCTCCGTAGAGGACGTTTCCCGGCATGGTCATCTCGCCCATTGAGTCATGTTCGGTTCGCGTCTTGCTTGTGAGGTTTTGAACCACGGGCGTGACGGTAACAGGTACAGGCATTCTTCGCTTGAAGCAGTGGGCAATAGCCTCCCCCGGAAGGGCGAGGTTATCGCAGACGGATGACCATCGCTGAGAGCTATCCGAGCAGCTTCGGCACAATCTCGCCGGCCTTGCCCAGCAGTTCGATATCGGCGAGGTCACTCGCCTCGGTCGGCTCGGTGTTGACGATGATGATCCCGGCTCCGGCGGACCTGGCCAGGCCGATCAGCCCGGCGGCCGGATAAACCACGGCGCTGGTACCGATCACCAGAAGCAGATCGCACGCACTGCAAGCCTTCTGAGCCTGGTGCCAGGCATTCACAGGCAGCATCTCGCCGAACCAGACCACGTCCGGTCGCAGGCGATCTGGGCACTTCGGGCAGATGCGCAACGGCGGCGGGTTCCACAGGTCGATCTGCTCGCTATACCCGCAGCGCCCGTTGCAGCGGTCAGCGGTGATTGAGCCGTGTAGTTGAATGATTCGACCCGCACCGGCCCGGTGCAACAGGTCATCGACATTTTGCGTTACATGCGTCATGTCACGGCGCCCGGCCAGGGCCAGGTGCGCGGGGTTCGGCGTGGCTCGGGCGATCGCGCGTCGGCGATGCGCGTACCAATCGACCACCAGCGCAGGGTCTTCGGCAAACCCTTGCGGCGAGGCGAGCCGCATTGGATCGTGCTTCGTCCACAGCCCGCCGGTGGCGGCATCTCGAAATGTCGGCACGCCCGACTCAACGCTGAGCCCGGCTCCTGAGAACGAGACGATGCGCGCGGCGCTGGTGATGAGTCGGCGGGCCGCGTCGATCACTCGTCCGGCTCGGGCCTGGATGTTCCGTCAGTCACGGCGTCCGGCGGCAAGCGCTCGATCGCATCCTCGAATCGTGCCTGGGCATCGCCGACAAGCTGGTCCTCGAATCGCCGCTGAATCTCTTTCCGCAGCGCGACCGCCACCAAGGGATTGGGCTCGGCGACCTCGACAAACAGCTCGACCCACGCCAGCACATCTTCATTCAAGTCGGCGGCCTCTTCATAATGCCCGGCCAATGCAGCCGCGCGGAACCTCAGTCGCGCCAACGCCGGCGTCATTGGCGCCCCATCCAGGGCCTGAATCACGTCGAACGCGAGCTCGTACTGGCCCAGCGCCAACCGCAGCTCGGCCAGGCGCGCAAGAAGCGAGCTGCGCTGTTGGGGGATCGTGGTTTGGGGGGGGATGTCGGTGACCTTGGCCAATACGGCGGCTCGCAGCTGAAGATCGACGTGTTCAAGCGACGCGAGCATGTCATCGGCGGCCAGCAGATCAGCCGGCGCAAGGCGCTCCGCCAGC
>JAPUKX010000160.1 GCA_027295435.1 Planctomycetota bacterium
TCTCGTCCCCGCTCGCCGACCAGAGCGATAACGCTGAGGTCGGCATCGGTGTTCTGAGCGATGGTGGCGATGAGCGTAGACTTGCCAATGCCGGGCCCGGAGAAGATGCCCACGCGCTGTCCTTTGCCGATGGTGATCATCGCATCGATCACGCGAACGCCTGTCGGCAAGGGTTGATCGATACGGCGACGGCATAGGGCGCCGGTCGGCGGGGGATCAATCGAGCGGGCGACAACATCGCTTAGCGGCCGACCTCCGTCGATCGGTCGGCCGAGGCCATCGATCACCCGGCCCCTCAGCGAGTTGCCGACTGCGACGGTTCGGCCGGTGCCGGCAGTGGGCTCGGAGACCACTTGCGCACCGGGGGCAATCCCGTCGTTGGAACCGAAGAGCATGACGATGCTGCGAGAGCCGTCGAATCCGATCACTTCGCCGCCCAGATCGCGCTGCCGCGGCTGGTGGACTGAAGAGTCCGGCAAACGCACGAGCGACCCCACGGGCAGGAGCAGGTCGTCCACGAAGAGCGCCAATCCACGCACGGCCGCCACCGTGCCAACAACCTCCTGAGCCTGCAGCCTTCGCAGCGTGTGGATTTGTGCGCCCAGGACGGTCATGCCGCAGCTGACTCCTCGGGCTCCGCCTGGGATGCTGGGGCCAGAATCGTGGTCACGATGCGGTCAATCTGGCGTTCGATGGTGGCGTCGATACGACCCTTGCCCGAGGCAACAATGCATCCGCCGCGGCTTACTGTCGCTTCTTCGCGAACGTCGATGTGCGCGCACCGGCTCAGCGTTTGGAGCATATCGGGAAGCACCGACTCAACCATCGGGCGGTCCTCGGGGTTGATCGAGACGGTCACGGCGGTCGGCTCGGCCAGCAGCGCCAACGCTTCGGCCAGTTGATCGGTGACGACGGTGGGATCGGCCTCGATGGTTCGGTGGGTGATTTTGGTTCCCATAGCCAGCGCGAACTCGAGGACGTCCTGGTGGGCAGCATCGAGCATGGCGTTGCGGTCGGACTCCCATCGCTGGGCTGCTTCCGTCCACGAGGTGATGAGATCTCCAATCTGAGTCTTGAATTGGCCGACGGCTTCTTCGCGGCCTTGGAGGCGACCTTGCTCACGTCCTTCGGTCAGTCCTTGTTCTTTGCCTTCGGCGTGGCCGCGCTGGGCGGCTTGGGCAACAAGCTCCTGCGCTTCGGCCTGGCTGTGCTCGAGGATGCGCTGCGCTTCGGCGCGGGCCTGCTCGAGCACGCGCTCAGCCTGACGGTTCAGATCACCTAGATCCAGGACAACGCCTTGTCTGACAAACCCAGCGGCTTCCGTGTTCTTGATCAAGGCCATGGATAAGGGTCTCCGGGCCGACGCGTCCGTCAGACGATGAGGTCCTTTTCACCGCGTCCGGCAATGATGATCTCGCCGGCATCCTCCAGGCGGCGGGCGATGTCCACGATGCGTTGCTGGGCCGCCTCGACATCGCTCAGCCGGACGGGCCCCATGTACTGCATATCTTCCTTGATAAGCTCGGCGGCGCGGGCCGACATGTTCGAGTAGACCTTCTCTTTGAGCTCATCGCTGCCGGTCTTCAGCGCCAAGCAGAGCTCTTCGTTGTCCACTTCCTTCAGGATTGCTTGGATGCCCTTATCATCGACCTTCAGGATGTCCTCGAAAATGAACATGAGCCTGCGGATTGCTTCCACGAGATCCGGGTCCTCGGATTCGACACCGTCGATGATCGATTTCTCAGTGCTGCGGTCGCAGAGGTTCAGGATCTCGGCAACGGTGGCCACGCCGCCGACCTTCTCCACGGCGTGCACGAGCACGTTGGACAGGCGGGCCTCCAACCCGGCTTCGACCTCTCGAATGACCTCGGGACTTGTCTGCTCCATGTTGGCCACGCGGCGAACCACCTCGATCTGCTTCTCAGAAGGCAGGCCCACGAGGATCTCCGAAGCCTTGTGATGAGACAGATGGCTGATGATTAGCGCGATGGTCTGCGGGTGCTCGTCCTGAATGAACGTCAACAGGTTCTCGCTTTCGGCCTTTTGGAGGAAGGAGAACGGCGTTCGTTGGACCTGATTCTGGATCTGCTGGATGACCCTGTCCGCGAGCTTGGTATCCAGCGAATCCTTCAGGAGTGCCTTGGCGTAATCCAGGCCGCCCTCCTTCAGGTACAGCGAGGCCATGCGGAGCGTATAGAACTCCTCGACCACCCGCTCAGAGAGATCGGCAGGCACTTCGCCCAGCGAGGCCAGCGTCCGAGTGACTTCCTCGACCTGGTCGGTCGAAAGCTGCTTGAGCAACGCCCCGGCAACCTCGTGGGGGAGGCTCAGCAGAATGATCGCCGCCTTGACGATTCCCTCCAGCTCCTCCACCTTGGTGGGTAATTTTTGTCCGGGGTACAAAGGCATGTCTGCGGCAGGTCTTAGGCCTCAACTCTGATCCATCGGCGGAGGAGGCCGGCCGCTTCATCAGGATTCTTGTTCACCATGTCGCTGATCTGATCGAGCATTTGTTGGCGGCGCAGCGCATCGTCGTCCAGCTCCACCCCCTCCAGCGCCAGGGCGGCCTCTTCCGCCTCGCCCACGATGTCACCGTGGTCTGATCGCAAGGTGGGCGGAACACCCGCCACTTCGGCCGGCGAAGGCAGCCCCGCCCGGGCGCCGGCTTTGCGCACCATCATGAACATCATGGCCAGGCTCACTAGCGCCAACCCGCCGAGCCCGACGTACTTCACCAGATTGCCGCCAACCGGGCCGCCGCTCCAGCCGCCAGCCGGCAATTCAGTTCCCGCGGACACCAGCAGGGGAGCCTGACCGAGGTCGGTAATCATGCTCACCACCACCGTTCCCGGCGTGGCATCGTCGAACGCGGCGGTGTCGATGAGCGGCTCGACGTCCGTTCTGATCCGTGCTGTCTCGGCCTTGACGATCATCTGGAGGGCCGCGTCGTCCGGGACCGCCTCCGGATCGCCCTGGTCCAGTTGATACTTGCTGAGGAAGTAGGACCGCGGCACGCCGATGACCGCGTTGATCTTCAGCGCGTACCCCTTGGGATCGGTAATGTGCATGGCGTCGCGAGGGAAGACCGACTGCATGGTTTCGTCACTGCGCTCATCAGACATCTGCGAGCCTCGCCCGCCGCCCGGAGCAATGGCGACGCCGGCGTTGGTTTGAACGCCGGGCACTCCGCCTGCAACCGGCTCGGATGAGGTGATGGTTCGCGAGCCCGAACTCAATGGCCCGACCTTGGGATCCTCGAAGGAGTCGGTCCGCTGCTCAACTTGCGTGGTGTTCACCATCGCGTTGACGGCGATTCGCACACCCGCGATGTAGTCCAACGCATTCTCGATCGTCGCCCGGACGTCCCGCTCCACCGCCCGCTTGATTTCAAGGTTCTTCGTCGACATGAGGAGATCTTCGTGGCGCGCCTGGTGCGGCCGGCCGGTCTTGCCATTAATCACCCTGACGTCTTGGGTCTTGAGCCCGGCGTGCGATCCAGCCACCAGCTCGGCGATCGCCTCAACCTGGGTCTGAGTCAACTCGCCGCTTCGCGGCTCGACAAAGACCGAAGCTGTGGGGGAAATGTGACTTCGACCGAATCCGGGACGGTCCGGCTGGTCGATCACGACCGTCGCGCGCTCGAGGCCTCGGAACCTGCTGATCATCGCCGACAACACGTTCATCTTGGCGACCAGCCAACGCCTGCGATGTTGGTCTCTTGTGAGAAACGGACTGTCCTGCTTGATCAACGAATCAAAGTTGATCTGCTCACCGCTGATCACGGCATGATCGGTAAGCTGAGCCAGGATGGTGTACCTCTGGTCAGCCGGGACCATCAACCGGTTGTCGCGCTGCTCGTATGGAACGCCGGCTGCTTCCAGATAGCTCAGCGCCGCGGCACGGGTATCCGCGTTGAGGTTGATCGGCAGAGGCAGCATCGACGGCCGGCCGGCATACTGCGCGACGAGGAACAATGACAACGCGAGAATGACCATCAGCGAGCCGATCAACAGCTTCGCTGTCGTGGGAAGCCCGCCCAGTTGCTTCCCGATCGCCTCAAACGTTCTCTGCAATGCCTGCATTCGTCGGCCTCCATGCCATACCGTTGGCGGCGCCGCTCTCCGAGCGGCGGATATACACATTCGCCCATCCGCTCACCCAGCCATCCTGGCCCAGGCGGCGACCGGCTCAGGTGTCGCCAGATCACACGCGCAACTGTTTCACCTCGTCATAGGCATCCATCACCTTGTTGCGCACCTGCAGCAGGAGCCGAAAGGCGGTGTCCGCCTTCTTCGTGGCAATCATCACGCTCTCCAGATCATCGCGGCGGCCTGCAGCAAGGTCCTCGATCGCTTCCGTGGCGTCACGCTGCAACTGGTTCACCTTCTCAATCTGCTCCTGCAACTGCTCCTTGAAGCCGGGGCCCTGCTGAGAATCACGGCCAAGGCCGGGAACGACAGGCAGCGGCCGGTTGATTGCTCCGCTCGTTGAAATCAGTCCAAGGGGGTCGGTCATGGTGTAGGAAGGGGTCAGGAGTCAGGGGTTAGGGGTTAAGGGTTAGGGTGTCAGAAAATCTAGCCTCAATTCTCACGCCGCTTCACGCAAGAATCTGAAGGGCAACGCTGATCATCGACTTCGTAGCCTCAATGGCGGTAATGTTCGCTTCGTACGCTCGCAACGCCTCCAGCGCGTTCATCTGCTCCACCACGGAGTCAACATTCGGATACTCGACGTATCCATCGGCATCCGCGAACGGCGAGCCCGGCTGGTACTTGGGCGTGAGCCGGCCCTGGTCAATCTGAATCGACGCGACGTGTACGCCTTGCGCTGATCCGCGAGCGGGATCGCCCGTGGCAAACACAACGAAGCGCCGCCGATACGGCTCATACTCGCCCCGGGCATTGAGGATTGCGTCCTTGTTTGCAACGTTTGCGGCGATCACGGTCAGTCGCGTTCGCTGGGCGACCAGGGCTGAGGTTGAGATGTCCAGAGCGCCGTACATGGGGGAAGGAGTCAGGGGTCAGGGGTGTTAGGAGTTCGGAGTTCGGTATCGGGACGGTTTGGCTGCCGCTCGAAAGGCGGCGCGAGGAGTCTAAATGCGCTCTCGGATTGCGGTGTTGATGAGATCGAAGCGGCTGCGAAGTAGGTCAGCCGCCAGACGGAAGGTCATGAAGTTCTCGACGAGGGCCTGCATGATTCGTTCGAGGTCGCGGTCGTTGCCGTCGTGGAACAGGATGTTGGCGCCGATCGGCTCCGGATGAAGCGTTACGCCGATTCGATCGAACTCGACTTGCGGCGAATCCTCAAGGATGAACCTGCCGCCGGCCAGGCCATGCCTCTCGCGACGAGCGTCAACGGCCTCGCCCAATTGGTCCTGAAACGCACGGACCGAAACGTCTACGGGTCGGAACCCCGGCGTATCGAGGTTAGCGATATTGTTGACGATCACCCGATGCCGCTGGCCGGCGAACTCGAGCAGCCGCTGCAAGACGGGAATGGCGCCTCCGTTGGTTAAGCCGTCGATCATCGACCGGACCTCCGACAACGAGCTCCGCTGCAACAACATCTGCAAACCGCGGACCGTTGATCAACTGCCGCCCTCCCCACGCCCCAGCCACATTCGACAGCGCAGGAGCTGCGCGGCTGGCAGGATCTGCGCACCGGATCACAGTGATTCGGAGACAATGTGCTGCTCCTTCCATTTCTTGAGCTTCAGGCCAAGCGTCCGAACTCCAATGCCCAAGGCCGCAGCGCTGCGCTGTCGATGCCCATGGTTATGGGTCAGGGTGGCGATGATCGTCTCCCGTTCCACATCGTCCAGGGTGAGTTTGCCGTCGCAGACGACCCCGTCACATGGTGGCGACTCGCCCAGGAGAGGCCCGATCTCGATCATCGCGCTCGGCCGCCGGGTCGCAGTTGGCAGCGGGCTCAACCAAGACTCGATGAGCGTCGCCTTGACCACCTCATCTGAGGTGAGGACGGCGGCCCGCTCGCAGATGTTCTGCACTTCGCGGATGTTGCCCGGCCAGGGGTAGCGCCGCATCAGCTCAAGGGCCTGGGGCTCGAACGACTTGGCGGGCTTGCCTTCACGCTCAGCCACCTGTTTCAAGAAGTGCCCGGTCAACTGTTGCAGTTCCTCGGTGATCTGCCGCAGCGGTGGCATGGATACAGGCAGGACGTTGAGGCGGAAAAACAGGTCCTGACGGAACGTCCCGCGGATTATCTCGGCTGGCAGGTCGCGATTGGTGGTGGCGATGACGCGCACATCCACCGTACGGCTCGTGCTGGACCCGACCCGCTCAAAGGTGCGCTCCTGCAAGACGCGCAGGAGCTTGGCCTGAATGGCGGGTGAGATCTCGCTGATTTCATCGAGCAGGAGCGTCCCGCCGTCGGCCAGCTCGAATCGGCCTTTGCGAAGTTTGTCCGCCCCGGTGAAGGCCCCCTTTTCGTGACCGAAGAGCTCAGACTCCAGCAGGCTGGTGGACAGGGCCGCACAGTTGATGGGCAGAAACGGCATGCCGGCCCGCGGACTGGCCTGATGAATCCACCGGGCGGCCACTTCCTTGCCCGTGCCCGATTCACCGCTGATGAGCACCGTCCCGCGGCTGTCGGCGATTCGTCCGAGGCGCTCTTTCAGTCGGCGCATCGTTGGACCGTCGCCGATCATGGCGTGGGTTTGCTGGGCGAGGCGGGCCCCGGCCGGGGCGGCGGCAGCGCGCAGAAGCTGGTTCTCCTTCAACAGCCGCCCGTGCTCCAGCGCCCTCTTGACCGTCACCAGCAGCTCATCACCGGTGAACGGCTTGGTGAGATAGTCAAACGCGCCGTTCTTCATAGCCGCCACCGCCGTCTCCACCGTCCCGTAGGCGGTCATGAAGATCACGGGCAGTTGGTCGTCGTGACTGCGAACCTCCTTGAGAAGCTCCAGCCCATTCATCTGAGGCATCTGGAGATCGGTGATCAGCGCATCGAAGGCGCGTTGGGCGATCTTCTCCAAAGCGGCGGAAGCCCCGGCGGCGGCGACAACACTGTGACCTTGCCGGACCAACATCGTGGCCACGCTGTCCCGCATCATTTCCTTATCATCGACGACGAGAATTCTGCTCATGCCTCGGTCTCCGTGGTAGGACCATCCACAACAACGCCAACGCCGCGCGGCGAGGAGCCGACGGACTCAAGCCGGCCGCCCGCGTGCTTCGGTGGGCCGTTGGGCTTGACTGGCCTGGGCGGAAGGCACAATTCCACCGACGCCCCACCTTCGGGGCCGTTGGAAACTGTTACGTGCCCGCCATGCGCATCCACCGTACGGTGCACGATTGCCAGCCCCAATCCCGTGCCGGTCTTGCGAGTGGTAAAGAACGGATTGAACATGCGGTCGAGAACCTGCCGCGTGATGCCCGGCCCGGTGTCAGTGACGGCAAACACGATGCGCAGGGCCCGGCGGCCATCGGGACATCGCCGACGCTCGCGGAATGCGCCCAGCCGAAGCTCACGGCGATCGACGGTGGATTCGACCATGGCCTCCACGGCGTTTCGAATCACGTTACCCAGCGATTGAACGAGCAGGCACGGGTCGGCTTCGAGCCGGCATGAAGCGCCGTCCGGCGGGCGACTAACAACCTCGACTCCACCGTCGGCCAACAGTGATTGGCAGTTCGTCAGCGCCCGCTCGATGAGGGCTTCGGCCGTGCAGGGTTGGGGGTCGAGTCTGCTGTCCTTAGCAAACAACAGTACATCCCGGACGATTGCGTCGAGGTCCTCGACCGCTCGAGCGATTTTCTCACACAGTTCCACCTGCGGCCGGCGGCCGGCAACGTCCTCAGCCAGCATCTGGATGTACAGCCCGATCGACCCCAGAGGATTGCGCACCTCATGGGCAATGCCCGCGGCCATTTCACCCAGCGCCGCCAGCGAACGTGACCGGCGCAGCTGAGCATTAGCCTCGGCTAGCTCGTTCTGCAGGCAAGCGACCTGCTCTTGCAGCGCTGCGTGCGTGTGCTGAAGGCGCTGCGTCGTCTCGTTGACTGAGCGCATGAGCAGCTTGAGATCCTCGATTTCAAGCTCGGGCGGCGCAAGTTGGGGCGTCACGACACCGCTCACGTCCTATCCCTCCTGGTCAGCAAATCTCGGGCTTGGGGCTCTGGGTTTGACATACGCACGGTGAGCCCGCTTGGCGGTCCCCAGGCCGGCCAACTCCTGACGGGTCTGATCCCGATTGACTCGCAAGGCATCGCGGTCCTTCTCATCGCAGCGCATGATTTGAGACAACCGGCAACTGATGGAATCGACGAGCATGCTGATCCGCTCGCGCTGCTCGTACCCGACATCGCCGCTGCACACCGATTCTGTAAACTGAGCGAACCTCTCCTGGCTCCTCACGAACTGATCCATGATCTCTTGGCGCTGCGAGAGCAATCCGAGAAGCGCATCCGCCCGCCCGGTCCCGATCAGCGCGCCCTGGCGGCTCGCCAGGCGCCCAAGCTGGCCAACCAGGTCCTGTTGCTGCTGGAGCAAACGAATGAGGCTGTCAGCGGAAGCAGTCGTGTCGGTGTCAGTCATTGGTGACCATTGATCTCTCGGCGAAGCGGCGGCTTGCCCGACTCCGCCAGCGCAGGGATTCAACTCCCGGCGGCGGACAATTCTGCTTTCCTCAACGGGATGTTCTCGAGCCACCGCTCCCACGCTTCACGATCCAGCAGAGCGTCGGGAGCGCTGAAAGCGTCGTCGGGAAGTTGCTTGAGCCTCACAAGCGCGCGACGGTGAGCGCTGCGAGCACGGTTGGTTTCTCCAAGCTCGGAATAACAGTTCACGATCTGGATGAGCGCAGTCATTGAGGAATGATGCTGCGGGTAGCGGCCGGCAACCTCGTCGTACAGCTTGACAGCCTGCTCGTACAGCCCCAACTCAAACGCGCAGTCGGCACGATACAGATAGGAATACCGAAGCAACTGCTGCATTCGGTCCGCCGAGGGCGGATCCGATGCGTCGCCGGCCTCGCCGACCAGAGTGAACAACTCCAT
>JAPUKX010000161.1 GCA_027295435.1 Planctomycetota bacterium
CATCGTCGTTCTCAAAGTTGATCTGCTCAAGCGGAACGATGCGCAGAAACAGCTCCAGGGCCGGCACGGGCACACCATCGAACGGCCGAGTGAACAGCGGCGCATCCTGGGCGCTGCCGTCGGGTGAGATTGCAAGCATCATTGCCAGCCCAACCGCTGCGGCTGGCAGCACAGGGCACCTGGCGCGCGGTCTGCCGCTCATAGGCTGCCCCCTTTCTTCTTTCGGCCCGTGTCTGTCGGACGCGACCCTGCCGGGCGCCGGAATACTGCTGGGGCGGTGATCTTCTTCTTCGCCTACCATACTCCACAATAGGCGGGCGACCAAGGCGCTTCCCGGCTTTCGAGGCGGCAATGTGGCCTGTGAGGCAATCCCAGCCTGCCCCGGCAACGAATAACCGGAATCATCAGCGCATCTACACAGATCACCCTCGCGGGACGAAGAATCGGCTCCGCTGAGCCTAGCGATGGCCTGTAGCACGCTAGAAGAACCAACGGCGGCTGGATCAACCAAAGTGCCAACCAAGATGACAGGATCGACGGTGGGGCGCATCCTATCACTGACACGGAGCTTGCTGTGATCGCCCCTGCAGAGGGTCCAATTGGGGACGCGACTGTTGTCGCGGCAATGCGTGGCGAGCGTGAGGCGATCCTCGCGCTGTGGCACGAACACCGGCGCTGGATTGCGGCCGTGCTGCTCGCTCACAAATCACCGCATGATCCGCTCGACGATCTGCTACAGGAAGTGGCCATGACCTTGGTCAGCAAGATCAGCAGCCTTCGGGAGCCACGAAATATCCGTGCCTGGCTTCGGACGGTCGCGGTCAACACCGCACGGGCATCAGCCCGGGCGTGGAAGAGTCGGCCGAGGCCTGGGGCCCTTGACGATGGTCACAGGGCATCGTCCGTCGAGGCCGGTGATCTCATCGCCTTGGACGACGAAGCACGCCGGCTGCTCGCGCTGGCCTCTCGGATTCCGGAAGCATACCGCGAGCCGCTGATGCTCAGGGCAGTTCACGGAATGCGCGGCAGGCACATCGCAGAGATTCTCAGCTTGCCCGCAGCGACCGTCGAGACCCGCATCGCACGGGCCCGTCGTATGCTCCGCGAGCTGGCGCTGAAGAGCAAAGAGATCGGACCCCGGCTGGCGGTTGTCGCAACGATCGCCGGGCACAATGTACAAAGAGGCGAACGATGAATCAACCGCGCGAAGAACTATTGATCTCCAAGGCCATTGACGGCCAGGCAACCCCCGGCGAATGGGACGAACTGACAGCGATGGCCGGCGATGATCCAATGTTGTGGTGCCGTGTCGCCGAGACCCTGCGCGAGTGCACCAGCTTCGCGCGAGCGGTCAACGCGTTCGCGGGCGCCGCCGATGCCATCGAGCTGCCGGCCGATGAGCCCCGCCCTGGGAGATTGACCCGGACATCGTGGGACACCGCAGGGGGGCGATTCGGCGCGTGGGGTGGATGGGCCGTTGCCGCCGTCGTGGCAATCACCTGGGCTTTGGGTCTCTTCGGTCCTACGCCCACAAACCAAGGTATCGAGCAGGCGGGCATCGCAAGGGCCGAACTCCTGCGGTCGGCGCCGGCCGCTGACCTCTTTCGGGCCTACCTCGATCGCGGACGCCAGGAGGATCTTGTCATCGGTGAAGTGCCTGAGAAAGTGTTGATCGACTCACGACCGGCTTCCTCCGGCCAGGGATACGAGCTGCTGTACCTGCGGCAGGTTCTTGAGCGAGCGATTGTGGCGGATTTGTACCAGTTCACCGCGCAGGACGAGCTTGGTCGTCCCACTCTGGTGCGATTCGAAGAGCACCCCGGCCGGTCGATGTAACAATCACTCCACGGTTCGGCAGCGAACTCTTTGTCAACTTCCAACGTCTCATACCCAACGACTGCACGAAGGTCTAGAACGAGGACAAACACGATGGACAGCATGAATACAAACACATCTTGGTTTACACTGGGCGCGATTGGCATTGCGGCGGCGGCGCTGCTGGCCGGTCCGGCCACAGCAGGATGCCCGCAAGAAAGAGGTAACATCATCTGCAAGACGGTGGTCATCACAGATGACGCGCCGATGGCGGCCTTCTCAGACCGCCAGACGATCGAGGTCCGCATCGAGGACGGTGATATCTCGGTCAAGGTGGACGGCGAGGAGATTCCCGCCGACAGAATCATTCGCGGCGACGACGAGCGCATCATCATTCTCGACGAAGACGGCAACGAGATCGAGGTGATCGGCAGGGGCTTCGGCGAGGGCGGCCGCGGCCGGCGGCCCAGATTGCGCTTTGGGCTGCGGGGCGATGCCCCTCGCGGTGGTCCGGGGCCACGATTTGAGATCGACGGACCGCACCCGAAAGTGATGCTCGGCATCCATCTGGCTAAACCGGGCAAGGCGCTGCAACACCACCTCGGCCTCGAGCCCGGCTCAACCACGATGATCAGTGGGCTGTATGAGGGTCTGCCCGCCCACAATGCCGGGCTGGATCAATTCGACATCATCACCGCCATTGACGGCCAGACGCCCGCCGACCCCCAAAGCATTCACGAAGCGCTCGCGGACAAAGAGCCCGGCGAGACCGTTACGCTTTCGATCATTCACGAAGGCCGCGCGGGCGAGATCGTCGTCACGCTCGAAGCGTTTGATGCGGACGCAATGCATTCCGCCGAGTTGATCGGGGGCGGGCCGGCCGTCCATATCGAGCGCGACTTCGCTGTGCCGGCGCCTGATTTCGACTGGCGGGGTTTCGTGATCGATCCGGACGCGTCGCGGCTGTTCCGCAGGCTTGAGCAGCCAACGCGCCAACGCCTGGAGGACCTTCACCACCTCCTGC
>JAPUKX010000162.1 GCA_027295435.1 Planctomycetota bacterium
TTCCGGGGGCGCATTCTCAAGGCGAAACACTCGATGAGCTGAACAAGAATCTTCGAGAAGTTATCGAAATGCTCCTGGAGGACGGTGAGCCGCAGTTGGAAGCTGAGTTCGTCGGCATTCAGACTGTGGATGTAGGCTGACTGTGGCGAAGCTCCCGGTCCTCAAGCCCCGCGAAGTCACCGCAAGACTTGAAGCACTGGGTTTTGCAGAAGTTCGGCAACGGGGCTCCCACAAACAGTTTCGCCATCCAGATGGCAGATGCACGACCGTGGCGGTTCATCGCGGCAGGGATATTTCCCCGATCCTGCTCAGACAAATCGCCAAGGATATTGGCATGACGGCGGCGGCGTTCTTGCAGGCTCAGAAGTGATCAGCAGCCTACCACACTGCTGTGATTGACCTGGTGGCTCCCGGATGCCGTGAGTAGACTTTACTCCGATCTTCTTAGCCTCCCACCCCTTGCGGGTTGGGGCGAGTCGAAGAAGACGGGGTAATGTGGGGAGAGCCAGGCGATCCGATGGTTCTCTGTGATCTGAGCCAGGAACAAGTGGACTACGTCTTTGCACACGGCGTCCCAGAATCCCTCATTGAGGAAATGGTCACCGCCGCCGTCGATGCAAAGTGGACCAGCAAGTTGCCGGCTCCGCACCGATTTGGGCAGTTCATTTTCGTGGAGGCTGATGCGCATGTTTCTTCCGCCATACTGTCTGAGAACGGTGACTCTGAAGATTAGTCAATGGCGCCGAACCAGCCGGCGCAGAGCCGCCCGTGGTTACTGAGGCGGCCACCCGCTGATATGCATTGGCGGTGAATTGCTCTGCATCGTGGCCCCGCATCGGCATGCGGGGCTCCGCACCGGATTGTCAGGCGGTGGTTCGGAGCGAGGCATTCTTGCATGGTTGGGGGTGAGCTACGGCCCGCGGCCTGGGTGCCGGGGCTAAACCGCTGGCGGCGAGACGGCGTATCATCAGCGACATGTCAGCCGATCCACCGACTGCCCGGCTCGCCCTGGAAGACGGCACGGTGTTCGCAGGCCGGGCGTTTGGCGCCTGTGACGCGCCAATGAGTTCGACCGGGGAAGTCGTGTTCAACACGGCCATGTGCGGCTACCAGGAGGCGCTGAGCGATCCGAGCTACGCCGGGCAGATCCTGGTGATGACCGCCCCGATGATCGGCAACTACGGCGTGTGCCCCGAGGATGTCGAATCGTCGCGCCCGCAGGTGGCGGGGTTGGTCGTGCGCGAACTGGCCCGGCTGCACTCGAACCATCGCGCCGTGGCGGACCTGTCGTCGTGGTTGGCCGACGCCGGAGTGCCTGGCTTGCAGGGCGTGGACACACGTGCACTGGTGCGGCGCATTCGCACGCAAGGCGCGATGCGCGGCGTCGTCAGTTGTGACAGCTCCGCCAGTGACGCCGAACTGGTTGACCTGGCCCGCAGCAGCCCGCTGATGGCCGGGCAGAACCTTGTGCCTCAGGTGAGCCGCAAGACAACGTCGCAGTGGACCGAGGGCCTGGGTTCCCAGCGGCCCGCGCCGACGAAACGATCTCACGGCGAACGGCCGCTTCGAGTGCTTGCCCTGGATTGTGGGGCCAAGCTCAACATTTATAGGAGCCTGGTTGATCGCGGATGCGAGGTGACTGCGGCGCCGCACGATCTCAGCGCTGCGCAAATCCGCGAACTGCATCCCGATGGGTTGCTCGTCTCCAACGGTCCGGGTGACCCTGAAGCGGTCCAAGAGACCATCACGGTGCTTCGAGCGGTGGCGGGCGAGTTTCCGACCCTGGGCGTTTGCCTGGGGCATCAACTGCTCGCCCTGGCCTTGGGAGCCAAGACCTTCAAGCTGAAGTTCGGTCATCGCGGGGCGAATCAGCCGGTGCGGAACCTGCTGACCGGGCGGGTGGAGATCACCAGCCAGAATCACGGGTTCTGCGTGGATGTGGACTCGCTGGCGGGAATCGACTGCGAGGTTACCCATGTTCACCTCAACGATGGGACGCTGGCCGGATTCCGGCACCGCTCACGGCCGATCTTCAGCGTGCAATACCACCCCGAAGCATCGCCGGGGCCGCACGACGCGGCCTACCTGTTTGACTGCTTCGTCGAGATCATGCGGACACGTCGGCCGATCGACGCCGAGTCCATGCGCCGGGCCCAGTCCGCACCGCCGATGGTGACCGCCGGGTGAAGACCGGCCTGAGCATCGGCCGCAACCGCGACTTCGGTGATTGCGTACCATCTAGGCCCGAAGTACGCTTGTGCTTGGCGTTGGGTGCAATCGGCAGGGCGATAAATAGCGGGCTCGGGCCGCGCCGCGGCGGTGTTCGTCCACCCTGCTGGCAATGGGTGCAGGCGCTGCGGCCAACGCCCGGCCGGGCGGTCTGGGAGGTAGGGATGAAGCTGTTTCCGACACGACGTTTGGTAGTGGTGGCCTCGGCGATTGGCTTGGGCATCGGCTGGGGTGGGACGACCGAGACCTCGTTTGGGCTGGTTGTTGCTTGGCAGGACCAGCCGGATGAGGAGGTGTTGCTGAATCAAGCCCGGGGCGAAGCGGCCCTGGCCGAGGCACAGGTGTACATGGGGGCTCATCGCTGGCAGAGAGCGATCGACGCCTTCGAGACCGCCCTGCGGTATTTGCCCGGCAACGAGGATGCGCTCTCGGGGCTGAGGCAAGCCCAAGCGCAGCTCGACGAGGCCTCCGCCATCGGGGATGTGGATCAGGAACGACAGGTCCAACTGGGTCGGGCCCGGGAAGAGTTCGATGTGGCTCTCCGGCGGGCCGGTGAGCTGCTGGCTCAACAGGATTTCGCCGGGGCCGAGCGCGAGGTCCTTACCGCCCAGATCAGGCTCCGTCGCGTCCGCAACCTCTTCAGCGATCGCGAGCACAACGACCGCAACCGCCAAGCCGAGAATCTTCTGGTGGAGATCGACCTCAAGCGGACGGACGCCCGGCTTGCGGAGGATCATCGCATTCGTCTCGAAGCGGATCGCCATCAGCAGGAGGCTCGGATCCGTGACAGCAACCAGCGGCGGAGCATCATCACCGAGAACCTCCTGCGGGTCAGGCAGTTGCAACTGGAGCTCAAGTACGACGAGGCCCTCCAGGTCGTTGACGAGATTCTGTTCATCGACGAATACAACCCCGCCGCGCTGGTGCTGCGCGACACCATTCGCAATACGATGTTGTACCGCGAATACGCCGAATTGCAGCGCAGGAAGGACCCCGGCTACGCTGTGCTGACCCTCGAAGGGCAGCGGGCGATGATCCCCCCCCAGCCCAACGTCTCAGGCCCCGGCGAGCGCTCCACCACGGGCGTCATGCAGTACCCCGAGGATTGGGCCCAGCTGAGCCTGCGCCGCTCGCACGAGGCCGGCTTCGGTGAGTCGCCGGCAAATCAACGGGTGGCCCAGATCCTCAGCCAAACCAGGATTCCCGTCGATTTCAGTCGCAACAGCTTCGACCAGGTGATCAGCTTCCTCAGCCAGGTCACCGGGGTCGACATCTACGTGGATTGGAAGGCGCTGGACTTCATCGGCGTGGACCCGTCCGATGAGATCACCCTTCAGTTGAATGATGTCGCTGTGGCCACGGCCTTGGAGCGAATACTGGAGCAGGCCGGTGACGATCTTGATCGGCCACAATGGTCCATCCAGGATGGGATTCTCACCATCTCCAGCGAGGAGAAGTTACGCACACGCACGCACACCCTCGTCTACGACATCCGCGACCTGTTGTTTGAGGTTCCCTACTTCGGCAACGCACCGGAGCTCAATCTGGCTACCGCGCTGAACCAGGGCGGAGGCGGAGGAGGCTTCGGAGGCGGTGGGGCAGGAGGCGGGGGCTTCGGCGGCGGCGGAGGAAGCGGGGGACGCGGAGGCGGGGGAGGCGGAGGTGGGGGCTCCATCTTTTCGCCGCCCGGCGACGAGCCTCCTCGGCTCACTCGAGGGGAGCTCGTCGGGCAGATCATCGACATCATCCAGGACAACATCGATCCTGACGGGTGGCGCGACCTCGGCGGAGACACCGGCAGCCTCCAGGAGCTCAACGGCAATCTCATCATCACCAACACCCTGCGGAACCATCGCACGATCGAGGGCCTGCTGAGTCAGCTTCGCGAGATCCGCGCCCTTCAGATCAACGTCGAGTCCCGGTTCCTGACCGTCAGCGCCGACTGGTTCGAGCAGATCGGCGTCGATCTTGACCTCTACTTCAACACCAACAACGCGTTGCGCCAACGGCAGCGGGGGATCAATCCGCAGGCTAAACTCAGCGATTTCTTTGGTCCCGACGGTCTATTGCTGGATCCGTACGTCCCTGACCCCACGTCCATCATTTTGCCCGACGGCACCATCGTTTCTGGCCTGACCCAGCCGATCCAAGCCACGGGAGGTTTCGCGCCAATCGGGTTCGTGCAGGATTCAATCGGCCTGCTGGGGCTGATTGCCGACCTCGAAGGGACGGCAGCGATCGCTGCGTTGAACCCCGTACTGTCCCTGGGCATCCAGTTTCTCGACGATATTCAGGTGGACCTGCTAATCCAGGCCACCCAGGCGGACAAGCGATCGGTGGTGCTCACCGCCCCGCGATTGACCTTCTTCAACGGTCAGCGGGCGTGGGTGGCGGT
>JAPUKX010000163.1 GCA_027295435.1 Planctomycetota bacterium
GGCCACCTGGGTCGCTGGGCGGGCTCCGGCCGATTCCCGCCGGTGCGGCGCCGAAGCTCAACGTGGCAACGCTCGGCCAGCGATGCGGTGACACCCGATCGAAGATCACCAGATCGAATTCGTCAGACGACCACCGCAGCGCTTCGTCGTCCCCATTGGACGGTTGAGATGGCAGCACGACCAGCCGCTGCGGCTGGAGCGCCTCGACCAGGCCGTGCAAGAATGGATCAGGATCGTCACCGGGATGCACAAGTGCGATCCTCGGCGCGGCCGGCGGTCTGAGCACCAGCGCTGCCGTGTCGTCGCCGGGCAAATCATCGGGGTGGTTGCCCGAAAGCGTAAGCACCGCTGGGCCGCTCAGATCCAGCGTGTATGTGATGGAGGTCTCTCCCAGGCCGCGATCGCTCGCCGCCGGAACCCGCACCGACTTGACCCCCACTGGCTGCCCGTCCAGCCGCAGTGTGAAGGTCGTGTCGATCGGCTGCGGACCCGCGTTGACCAGTCGCGCGAACACGAGCACCTTGCCCGGGTCCTGGTAGTCGCGCCGGGCGCTGAACGTGGCGATGCCCACGTTGTCCACCGCCTCGTCCGGCTCCGGCCCGACGCCGATGAAGCGCAGATCGCCGGCTTGCAGCGAGAATCCGCTCGCCTGGATCGGGTCCCCGACCCCCCCGTCGGAAATCAGCACGACCTCCGGAGGCGGTTGATCGACCGTCTCGTCGCGGCTGGCGAACGCGCCGGCCAGGGCCAATGCGGCGTCCAGGTTCGCCTGCTCATCCGTCGGGCCGATCGAGTCGATCGCGTCCAGAAGGATTTGGCGATTCGATTCAAACCCGCTGTACACCTGCGGTGATGATCCGAACGCGACCACCATCAACTCCCCCGGCTCGCGGCGCCGGCCGAGCCGCTGCACGAGTTGTTTGGCTGCGGCCTTGGCGGCATCCAGACGGCTGCGCCCCGCAGCATCGCGGGCGTTCATCGACGCGCTGCGGTCGATCAGCAGGATCACCCGTGCCCAAGGTGATCGGCCGGTTTGCACGACCGGCCGCGCCAGCGCCGCCAGGAGCGTCGCCACCACCAGCAGTTGCAGCAGCATGAGCAGTGACCACCGCAGCCGCTGAAACGGCACGTTCGCTTGAAGGTCCTCGGCCGATCTGGGCCACAGCATCGTGCTGGCGATGCGCATCGACCGTCGGCGAAGCTTCAGGAAATACAGCAGCAGCAACAGCGGCACCGCCACCGCCGCCGCCAATACCGCCGACCAGGGGCTGAGAAAGCTCACGCCCGATTATTGCGACCCGCGGCGTTCCCGCCAGCGGTCTCGCCGGATGTGCCGTGGATGGTCGGTCCTGTGAAACGTGCGACCGTCGCCTCTCGTACGAAGCCGCTCGCGGGGACACGGCGGCTCGCAGATCACGCAGCGCTGACGCTGACATCGGCGGGAATCGTCTCGGCGATGTTGGTCAGGATTTCGTCCGTGGTCTTGCCTTCCGCTTCACCTTCGAAGTTCAGCAGGCATCGGTGACGCATCGCGGGCAACACGACGCTGCGAATGTCCTCGACCGACACGTTCGCCCGCGACTCAAGCAGCGCCCGAACCTTGCCCGCCAGCACCATCGCCTGAGCGGCCCGCGGGCTCGCCCCAAACCGCAGGAACTGGTTGACCATCGGCGTGGCCAGATCGCCCTGCGGATGCGTCGCCAGCACCAGCCGCACCGCGTAATCCTGAATGTGCGGCGCGATCACCACTTTCCGCACGAGCCGCTGATGCTGAATGATCGTCGGGCCGTCCAGGACCTGCTCGATATCCTGCTCCGCCCCGGTCGTGGTTCGATTGAGAATCTCAGCCAGCTGCTCCCGATTCGAGTACCCCAGTTGCAGCTTGAAGAAGAATCGATCGAGCTGGGCTTCGGGCAATGGGTACGTGCCCTCCTGCTCGATCGGGTTCTGCGTGGCCATGACGAAGAACGGCCGGTCGAGCTGGTAGGTCTTGGTGCCGACGGTCACCGATTGCTCCTGCATCGCCTCCAGCAGCGCCGACTGGGTCTTGGGCGTCGCCCGATTGATCTCGTCGGCGAGGACGATCTGAGCGAAGATCGGCCCCCGGCGGAACTGAAACTCCCGCCCGTGGTCCGACTCGACCACGATCGTCGTGCCGGTGACGTCGGCCGGCATCAGATCAGGCGTGAACTGGATGCGCGAGAACGTCAGGTGCAGCGCCTTGGCCAGCGAGCGGATCAACAGGGTCTTGCCCAGGCCGGGCACACCCTCCAACAGCGCGTGGCCGCCGCAGAACAGGCACGTCAACACGCCGTCGATGATCTCCTCGTGGCCGACGATTGCCCGCTGAATCTGCGTCTTGGCGCTCCCATAGTCGTCGCGGAAGGCGCTTGTGGCCGCTTCAACCTTGGCGATGTCGGCTCCTGCCATAGCGGGCTCCTGGATTCGGGCGAATCAGCATAGCAACGATCGAAACGCAATGGGCCGGGTCCCGCCCCCGAAGGGTCGCTGCCTCCGCGCCGCCCTCTGGCACGGAATGGACTTTGACGACGAGTGACGCAGCACCGGCTGTAAAGCCGCGACCCTCGGTCGCGGTGGTACCGGCCAGTCCCGCCGTGCTCCGTTTCGCCGCGCCGACGCCGAGGGCAGCGCCGATACGAGAGGTGCGAACCGCTCACCAACCCAACAGACAACGAGGGGTCTGCGATGTCAATCTGCCCCCACTACTGCCAAGCGGCCCGACAGGCCCTCCAGGCCGGCGTCTTGGGGCCCGCGGCGGCGAGTCACCGTCGAGTCCGGCCAGAAGAAAGCGACTGGAACCTGGGTTTCGGGCGCGCGTTACACTCATGCTCGGAAAGATCGGCGGTGGAGCCAGCCGTTGGCCAAATGGGAAATGTCGGGTAGTGCAGGCGGTCATGCGGCGCGTCGGCTGAGAGCGCCTGCCAGCTTCCCGCAGACCGTGTAGACTGAAGGGCAGATCGATTTCCGTGCCGTTTGCGAGCGCGGGAACCGAACGAAGATGGACGACCCTTTCCCAAGCAAGCCGAACCAGCATCTTCCTACCGATCGTGCGGCGCGTGCGCGGCGCTGGTTATTTGCCAGCCTCGGGTGCGTCTTCGTCGCGGTGGGCATCGTCGGCGTGGTGGTGCCGCTGCTGCCGACGACGCCGTTCATGTTGCTCGCCGCGGCGTGCTTTGCTCGCGGCTCACGCCGCCTGTACGCCTGGCTGCTCGGCACGCGGCTCTTCGGCCCCACCATCACCGCGTGGTACGAGACCCACACGATCCCGCGCGGCGCCAAGGCCATGGCGATCGCCCTGATCATCATCCTGCTGGGTTCGACCATCGTGCTCTTCGTCTCGAATACCATCGTCCGCGTCGCGCTCGCCCTGATCGGACTCGGGGTCATCGTGTACCTGCTCCGCATCCCCACCCGGGCCGCATCCCCGCCCACGCCGTGCGTTTCCCGACCAGACAGCGGGTGAAAGACTCAACACGGAGGACAGAGATCAGAACAGAGGAAGATTCACCGCGCTCTCCGCGTCTCCGCGTGCCCTTCCCGGGCGACGGGCTCGAGACGACGGTGCGGAAGATCGCCATAGGACCTGCACCCTTGGGGGAAGTCGGCACAGTGGGCCTGTTGAAGAACTCCTCCGTGCCGTTGATTCTGTTCCTTTGATCCGCGTGTATCTGTGGTTTCATCCTCTTTCTCTGCGATCTGGGTACCCTTGCGATGAATCTTCTTGGCCGGCGATCACGCAAATTGACTCGAATCCGCTCGCCTAGGACCGTTGGGGCATCCATAATGACGGCACAACGCAAGCACGGAAGGACGTCATGAGCAAGCGCGACCGGGAGAAACTGAGGAAGGCCAAGGCCCGGAAATTCAAGAAGGCCAAGACCGCCCAGGCGAAGGTGAAGCAGAGCAGCGATTCCAACGCACCGACCCGGGACCTGGGAACGGCCTTGGCGAGCAGACCTTTCGGCGTGGACAGCGTCGGCCGAAGCGCCACCGCCGGCGGTGCGCCCCGACTGCCCCGCCGCAGCAAGAAGGGGTAGC
>JAPUKX010000164.1 GCA_027295435.1 Planctomycetota bacterium
CTCAGACACGATGCCGGTGAGCCGGAGGTCTTCTTGATTCAGACTCAAGCCGGTTTCCTCTCGAATCTCGCGGAGCGCGCATTCATGCGGCCCCTCGCCGCGGGCGATGTCGAGCTTGCCGCCGACGGGCGAGTACATGCCGGCGTTCGGTGAACGCTTGCGGTGCAACAGCAGCACATTCCCGCCGTCATCGTAGAGGTAGCACAGCACTGCGATCTTGTATGGCAACGGGTGGTCCACGTCGGGCAAACTCAGCATTCAGACCGGCAGCTCAGCGGCACGCAGACCGCTCACGGCAACCATGTCTTCAATAGCTTGGCGCGTCTCTTGATCAGGCGGCCACAAGGGCAGCCGCACTGCCCCGGTATCTCGGCCGAGGATCTGCAAGGCTGCCTTGACCGCAATTGGGTTGGTGGCCAGGCTCAGCAGCCCGCGGGACAGCCCAAAAAGCTCTCGGTGAAGAATCCTCGCGGCCTCCCAATCACCGTCCAGGAACGCGCGACACAGGTCCGTGACCTTCTGGGGAACCAGATTGGAAACCACCGAGACCACGCCGACGCCGCCAACCGACGCCATCGGCAAGGTCAGCGTATCGTCGCCGCACAGCAGCGCCAGGTCCGTCCGCAGTGCGATCTCGCTTGCCTGATCCAGCGAGCCGGTCGCTTCCTTGATCGCCTGGATGTTGGGATGGGCCGCCAGCCGCTCGATGGTGTCGGCCGAAAGAGCGACGCATGTTCGGCCCGGGATGTTGTACATGACCACGGGCAGGCCGCACGAATCGGCCACGGCCATGAAATGGCGATACATACCTTCCTGCGAGGGCTTGTTGTAGTACGGCGTCACATGCAGGGCGGCATCCGCGCCCGCTGCGTGCGCAAAGCGGTGCAGATGGATCGCATGCTTGGTGTTGTTCGAGCCGGCTCCGGCAATGACCTGCAGCCCGTGAGACTTGGCCAGCTCCACCGTCTTCTCTACGACGACACGATGCTCCTGGTCGGTCAGGGTCGGTGCTTCGCCGGTGGTGCCGCAGGGGACCACGCCGGTGACGCCCCCGGCGGCCTGTTGACGAATGTTCTGCTCCAGGCGTTGGATGTCCACGGTCGAGCCGTCGGCGACGAACGGCGTTACCAGAGCTGTGTAAGCCCCCTTCAATGCAGTCATTGCAGTCCTCCTGCTATTATCCGCAACCTTGAGGCAACGGCCGGGCCGCGGCCTCGCGCATCAACCGTTTCATCTCGGCGACGGCCTCTCGCAGGCCGATAAACACCGCCCGGCTAACGATCGAATGGCCGATGTGCAGCTCTTGCACCCCCGCCAGGGCGGCGATCGGCTGGAGGTTGGCATAGGTCAATGCGTGCCCGGCGTTGAACCGCATACCGGCCTGGCGAATCAGCTCCCCGGCGTGGCGGACCTTGTCCAGTTCATCGCGCACCGCCGGATGATCCGCATCACGACCCTTGCTGAAGAACGCATGGGCATACGGGCCGGTGTGCACCTCGCAGACCGTGAAGCCACAGGCGGCGGCGGCTTCGACTTGCGGTGGCTCGGCATCGATGAACGCGCTGACCGCGAGTCCCGCTTTTCGAAGGCGAGCGACCACGTCCGCAAGCTGATCTCGCTGGCCGGCCACATCGAGCCCTCCCTCGGTGGTGATCTCGGCCCGACCCTCCGGCACCAGCATCGCCAGCTGAGGCTTGACGTCACAGGCGATCTCGATCATCTCGGGCGTAGCCGCCATCTCGAGATTGAGCTTGACATGCACCATTTCGGCCAGCCGATGGACATCGCGATCTTGAATGTGGCGACGATCCTCCCGCAGGTGGACGGTGATCCCGTCGGCTCCGCCAAGCTGTGCCTCGGTCGCCGCCCACACAGGGTCCGGCTCATAGGTCCGCCTCGCCTGGCGGATGGTGGCGACATGGTCGATGTTCACACCCAGCTCGATCACGCTCGCAAGCGTAGGCGACACGGCGGGGGTTCACAAGCTTTCCGACGGGCTTCGGCTGGTGCATGGTGGGGCTGGGGCAAGGCGTCTATACTCCACCTCGCCGCGGCCCCAGAAGGAGGCGTCGCACGTGACGGCCTTCGCCAAGAAGCTGGCTCAGCTCAAGAACGATTTGGTCACCCAGGGCGAGCGGGTGATGGAGATGACGCTGCGGGCGGTCGAGAGCTTCTTTGAATTGGACCAGGCCAAGGCGGATACCGTCATTGAAGACGACAGAGTCATCGACAAGGTCGACGTCGAGATCGAACGGGCCTCCATTCCCTTACGAGCCATGGGCGAAACCCAGGAGCACGAGATCCGCTCGGTGCTCACGATCGTCAAGATCAACAATGAGCTCGAGCGAATCGCGGACTGTGCCGTCAACATTGCCCAGACCGTCAAGGACTACGGCCAATTGACCGAGAAAATTCCCCCGACATTCCGGGTCATGGCTAACAGCGTTGTGGGCATGCTGCGCGACTCAGACAAGTCCCTCGCACAGCTTGACACCGACCTTGCCCAGCAGGTCCTGGCGTTCGACGACACCGTCGATCGGTTCAAACGGGAAATCTCGCTCGATGCTCAGGAGAAGGTGGCCTCGGGTGAGTTCAGCGCAGCTTTTGCGTTCAAGTTGCTGACCGTCACTACGGCGCTGGAGCGCATCGCCGATCACTGCACCAACATCTGCGAGCAAGTGATCTACGTCGAACGGGGGCTCGTCGTACGACATCTTCCGCAAGGCTGGTCGAAGCCCGCTCCGCCGAATCTGTAAGCCTGCACCAAATGTACCCACGCGCATCCCCCGCATATTCATGCGGGGCTATGATCCGGGATTGATGTCCGACCGTCTTTCGTCCATTCGCGCGACACTCGAAACCCACGGCCAGGCACATCTTCTTGCGTTCTACGACCGGCTCGCAAAGCCACAGCAGGCTCGACTGCTCAATCAGCTTGAGGACATCGACTTTTCGTCCCTCGATGCGCTGATCGACCGTTGCGTTCGACACCGACCGAATCTCCAGCTGCCCCAAGACATCCAACCTGCGCCGTATTACCCCCTTCGGGGGGGCTCAACTGAGGACGCTGTACAGTATCGCGCAGCGGGGACAGACTTGATCCGAGCAGGCAAGGTGGCGGCCTTGGCCGTCGCCGGCGGCCAGGCCACCCGCCTGGGCTCCAACAGCCCCAAAGGCACCTATCCAGCCACCGTCGTCACCGGGAAACCGCTGTTCCGCGTCCTCGCCGAGCAGATCGTCGCCAATCAGAACCGCTATCGGGTCACGATTCCCTGGTACATCATGACCAGCCCGGCAAACGACGCGGCCACCCGAGCCTTCTTCGACGACAACAACTGGTACGGGCTCAATCGGCGCAACATCTTCATGTTCCCGCAGGGGCTCCTGCCGTCGATCGACGCCTTCAGCGGAAAGTTGCTGCTTTCGGAGAAGGGGGCGGTGGCGATGAACCCCGACGGCCACGGCGGTTGCATCAAGGCATTGGCCGCCTGCGGGGCCATCCACGACATGGTCGCCCGCGGCATTGAACACATCAGCTACTTCCAGGTGGACAACCCGCTGGTGAAAGTCATCGACCCGCTGTTTGTCGGCCTTCACGCCGCTGCTGCAGACAGCTCAGCTGAGATGTCCAGCAAGATGGTTCCCAAAGCTCATCCTCAGGAGAAGGTCGGCGTGTTTTGCCGAGCGGATGGCAAGACCATCGTCATCGAGTACTCCGATCTGCCCGAGCCACTTGCCCAGCAGCGCGACGAGGCCGGGCATCTGCGATTCCTCGCCGGCTCGATTGCAATCCACATGATCAGCGTCAAGTTCGTCCAGAAGCTGACCGCCGACCCACTGCGCCAAGCCCTTCCCTATCACCGGGCAGACAAGACGGTTCCGTTTATCGATCCCAAGACCGGCCGGCGGGTCGAGCCGACGCAGCCGAATGCGGTCAAGCTGGAGATATTCGTCTTCGACGCGATTCCACTCGCCAAGTCGTCGATCATCTGCGAGACCAGCCGGGTCGAGGAGTTCGCGCCGATCAAGAACGCCCGGGGCGAGGACTCGCCGATGACATCGCATCAGCTCCAGTCCGACCGTAGCGGGGCTTGGCTGGAAGCCCACGGGGTGAAGGTTCCCCGCGACGCCGAGGGACATGTGGCGGCGAAGATCGAGCTTGGCCCGCTCACCGCCCTCATATGCGATGACCTGGCAGGGATCGACCTGCCTGCGGTAATTCAACCGGGCGCGGCGATCGTGTTGTAATGCCTTATAGCCCCGGGCTTGCTCGGGGTGAGCGCCCGAACCGGCAGGCGCTGCAGCAAGGGCGGGCACCCGCGGCAAGGCGCGGGCTATATGGGGGTTCGCGGCCCCCGGCGACCGCCGTGCCATTCGCGCACGACCTCCGCAGTCGTTTCCGCCAGCAGCGTCGCTGGCTCAGCTAACGAACGCTGCCGCCCGTATCGATCACTCAGGCTGACAATGCCGGCCAGCCATCCCCCCTTCGCCGTATCAACACACGCGTCAGCCCCCGGGCCGGTTTGGCCGACGATCGCGATGGTGGGCACCGACAGATCCCAAGCCGCCTTGGCCACGCCGATGGTTGCCTTGCCGTGAAGCGACTGGCTGTCCAGGCAGCCTTCGCCGGTGAGCACCAGATCCGCCCGCTCACATCGACGGGCAAACTCCACTGCGTCGAGCACCAGCTCGATGCCGGGCTCAAGCTGCGCGGCGCATAATGCGACCAGTCCGAAACCGACACCGCCCGCAGCGCCGGCCCCGGGCATGTTCGGATCGCCGCGGCACAACGAGGCCAGGTGGCTCAGGGCCGAGTCGAGCTGGCTGACCTGCTGAGGCGTCGCGCCTTTCTGCGGTCCGTAAACCGCCGCGGCGCCTTTGGGCCCGCATAGCGGGTTGTTCACATCGCAGGCGACACGGATCCGAGGCAAGCCCGAAGGCGGCTCGTATCGGCTGACCTCATGAAGCGTGCCCCCGGTCAGAGGCTGATCGAGGAGCATGCCTGATCGATCGAAGAACCGGCCGCCGAGGGCCTGGGCGATGCCCGCTCCGCCGTCCACCGTCCCGCTTCCGCCGATACAGACCATGACGGTCTCACATCCACAACTCGCGGCGGCGGCAATAAGTTCGCCGGTGCCGTAGGTCGTGGTACGAGTCGGGTCACGACGGTTCACCGGTATGAGGGCCAACCCGGAGGCTTCCGCGAGCTCGACGACAGCCGTCTTGCCCCCAACGGCAATGCCGAACCGGCCCCGGACCGGCTCGCCAAGCGGCCCGGTGACGGTGGCATGGTGAATCGCCCCCTTCATCGCGCCGATCAGGACGTCGAGGCTGCCTTCGCCGCCATCGGCAAGGGGGCACTGGTCGCAAACGATGGCGGGGTCCGCCTTGGCCACGCCGATGGCCATCGCCGTGGCCACTTCCTGAGCCGAGAGCGATTCTTTGAAGCTGTCCGGCGCACAGAGCACTCTGCGCGGGCGGCTCCCAATCAATCTTGTACCTGATCCGTTGACCACGACGGCTCTCGGCTAACCGGCCCAGTCCCGGCTTGGGCCAACACGGCGAGTGGCGACAGAATACACTTACCCAAGCAGCGCCCCGGCGGTCACATGGAAGAGATCTACAGCAATCTTTTGGCGGCCTATGGCCCCTTCGCCGTTTTCGTGCTGCTGATGCTCACAGGCGTTGGAGTTCCGCTGGGCGAAGACCTCATCGTCATCCCAGCAGGGATGCTCATCGGCCATGGCACGCTCAACCTTCCGCTGACGGCGGCGTCCGCTTACCTGGGGGTGGTGGGCGCGGACTTCCTGTGGTTTGCCATTTGCAGGACCTATGGCACGCCGCTTCTGCACAAGCGGTGGTTCAAACGCGCGGTCCATCCCCGCCGTCTGCTCGAGGCCAAACACGAGATCGAGCAGCGCGGGGCGTGGGTGGTGGTGATGGCCAGGTTCATTCCCGGCAGCCGAACTCCTGCGATCACCGCCGCCGGAATCCTCCATCTTCCGTTCTGGAAGTTCGCGCTGGCCGAGTGCAGTTGCTGCCTATTGACCGTGCCCTTGCAGCTGGGGCTCGGATTCGGCATCGCGCGAGGGGTGGGAACCGAGAAGACCGCAGACCTCGCGGGGGCACTGATCGGCGTGGTCGTGCTGATCCTCGCCCTGCTTCTGGGATTGACGTGGTGGCGCCAGCGCCGCGCGAGGCGCCGCCGGTCGCCGAGGGCAAAGGTCGCCTGGCTTCGCCGATTCCGCCTCCGTCGTCCGCAGCATCGCACGACGAACAACGGGTGAACTGCCAAACGCCCCGCTCACTGGCTTCTCAGCGCTATTCGTACTCTCGCAGGAAGCCGATGAACTCCCGGCGGTGGTCCTGCTCCTCGCCCATCAGCTGAGTCGCCAGGTCCTGTGTGACATAATCAATCCCCTCGCAGGTCTTGATGATCTTTTCGTAGATGGTGATGACCGCTTCTTCGGCCGCGATGACTCCCTTGATGACCATCACCACGTCTGTGGAATCGGCCGGCGGCTGCAGCGCGTCCTGGGTCCACCTGAGACTCAGTGAGCCGGGCACGGTCCCCTCCAGCGTGCGGATCCGTGCGGCTAGCTTCTGGGCGTGACCGATCTCCTCGGCAATGTCGCCTTGCAGCGACTCCTTGATCTCCTCCGCCCGCACGCCGTCGAGGTTGGCGGCGTTAGCCATGAAGTTCATCACCGTCTCCAACTCTGCGTTGTACGCTTCGATCAACAGCTCAATGATCCGATTGTTCTTGGCATCAGTGGCCGGCATAGCAGGTTCCTTCCTGGTTGCAATAATTCAACGGTCGGGATTGTAGCCGACAGGTCGCACCGCCGTCGGCCGTATACTCCGCAACGGTTTGGACGCGACCACCCAACGATGCGGAGGAGCTTCATGCGAGCCCTGGTGACCGGGCAGATCGGGATGAACAAGAAGCCATACCTCGACGCCGTGGCCGATCTGGCCGGGCGGCGTGGCGGCCGGATCGAGGTGTTTCATCTCGGCGACCTGATGTACGCCGAGGCCCCCGACATCCGCCCGGGGCGCATTCTCGACCTACCGCTCAGCCGGCTCACAGCGCTGCGTCGGGCCGCGTTCAAGGACATCATTGCCAAGACCTCACCGCCCCAAGACCACCCCCACATCATCATCAACACCCACGCGACTTTCCGCTGGCGCCACGGACTCTTCGGCGGACTCGACTTCGACCAGGTGCGCACGTTGGCCCCCAACATGCTCATTTGCCTGGTGGACAATGTCGAGATGGTGCACCACCGACTCCACGCCGAGCACGACATCGACGCCACGCTAAAGGATTGCATGGTCTGGCGCGAAGAAGAGATTCTGGCCACCGAGCTGCTCGCCCAGGCCGTCGGCTGTCAGAACCAGTTTTATGTTCTCAGTCGCGGCCGGCACCGCGCAACGACTGAGACCTGCCTCCGGCTGATCACCCAGCCCGGCCTGCGCAAGGTCTACCCCAGCTTCCCCATGAGCCACGTCGTCGATATGCCGGAAGTGCTGGCGGAGATCGACCAGTTCCGCGCCCGCCTCGCCGAACACTTCATCACCTTTGATCCCGGTGATGTGGATGAGAAGTTGTTGCTGGAGCGGGCCATCGCCGCGGCAAAGGACGGCCGAGATTGGGTCGAGGTGAAACCCAACAGCTTCGGCGGCCGGGCAACGACCGACCACTCGATCCGGGTCTCGGTGCGCGAAGTGCTGGATATCGCCGGCGACATTGATGGGCAGATCTATGCGCGCGACTTCAAGCTCATCGACCAATCAGACATGATTTGTTCGTACATCCCCCAACTGCCCGGCGGGATTCCGGGCCTCTCCAGCGGCGTGGAGCGCGAGCTTCAGCACGCCTTTGAGCACACCAAGGAAGTCTACGTCGTCTGGAAGCCCACCAAGACCCCTTCGCCGTTCATCACTGAAACGGCAACGAAAATCTTCGCCAGCGTGGACGATGCGCTGGGGCATTTTCACGAGGAGAACATGATCGCGCAGCGCGATCTGTTTGGGAATTGACGGATGATACCGACCACGGCTGAAATCATGAAGAGACGTCACACAGCAGTCATGGTGCTGCGCATGATGAGTCTGTTGTTTCTATTTGCGAGCGCCCTCCCGTTGCTGTCATGGATGCTGGAAGGTATGAGCGACGCGGATCTATGGGACCTCGATTATTACCTGGGCCGGATTACGATATCTGTCGCTGCACTCGCAATCGCTGCCGTGTGCCGCTTCTTCGATCGACCGTTGTCTCGGTGGATAGTGCCGATACCTAGTCCAGAATGTCCCAGTTGCGGCTATAGCCTGGAGCATCTACGACACCCGCGCTGTCCAGAATGCGGCATATCCCTTCCCGGGGCGCTCACGGATACCGAGGTTCCCCCAGACGAACCGCCCCCGCCGCGTTGACCGTAACATCACGGACATGCCGCGCTACAGGCTCACCGTCGCCTATGACGGAACCAACTTTCACGGCTGGCAGAAGCAGTGCGCCTCAGAAGGGCCGGCCCAGGAGTCGCTGCGCACCGTGCAAGGCGTGCTTGAACAGGCCATTGTGGACGTAGTGCGCGAGCGGGTCAGCGTGCAAGGAGCCTCACGCACCGATGCGGGTGTCCACGCGATAGGACAGGTCGCCGCCTTCAACTGTCAGATGGAGATGGCGCCCGATCGCCTTGCCCCGGCCATCAACTCGCGCCTGCCCGACGACGCGCAGGTACGTAGTGCCAGCATCATTCACGAAGGCTTCAGCCCCATCACCGACGCGATTGCGAAAGGTTACCGTTACCGCATCGCCCACGGTCGCAAGGGTCCGCCGCCAGCGGGCCTGCCACCGTTATTCAGCCGGCACACGACCTTTTGGACCCCCTACCGGCTCGATCCGGTTCGGATGAACGAAGCCGCGCGTCATCTGGTGGGCGAGCACGATTTCACCAGCTTCACGCGCAAGAACCACGGCCGGGAAAGTCCGATTCGCACCATCTTCGACTGCACAGTCACCGCCACCGGCCGCCAACGCTGCCGACTGGAGGTTTGCGGCGATGGCTTTCTGCACAACATGGTGCGCATCATCGTCGGCACACTGGTGGAGGTCGGCCGTGGCAGGATCGACCCGGACGCTCTGGGCGACATTCTCGCCGCCGCCGACCGTACCGCCGCTGGACCAACCCTTCCGCCGCAGGGGTTGTGTCTGATGTGGGTCCAGTACGAGAACGTCGCTGAAGCGGCGCGGCCCGCTTAAGCGGGCTGCGCCGGTATGATTCACCTCGTGGAGAAACGAATCCGCAAGTCATCGCGTTCGCGTGGCGAACGATTTCGCGGGCACCATCGCTTTGAGCACTGGTACGTTGACAATCAGGTGTACTTTATCACGGCGCGCTGCAGAGACCGCTATCGGGCGTTCGGCAGCGAACAGGCGAAGGACATCTTCTGGGATCGATTTCAACATTACACCGAACACGCCGGCTTCTTTCCATGGGTGACATCGCTTCTTGATAACCACTACCACACCGTTAGATATTTGCGCGAAGGGATCCAACTGAAGACGATGATGCAGCGGCTGCACGGCTCGGTCGCCAAACTCGTGAATGATCTGTTGCCGCAGCGGCGGGCTGAGTTCTGGCGCGATACAAAGGGACGTGAGTATATCGATGGCTGCGTCCGTGACGCGCGACAGTGTCAGCTGGCTTATCGGTACACTTTGACGCAGAGCGTTCGGCACAGTATCTGCACCGATTATCGTGACTACCCCCATACGCGCATCAACGTTGCTCTCGATCGCGGGCTGAGCCGTGCGGTAGCGCTGGGGGCATTTCTCGAGAACGTGCCGTACACGCGCTACGAATGCTTGTGACGGCTCACGTGCAATGGCCGTCGCGGTAGACTGACCGGCGTCTCCCCATGCGCATCATGCACATTTCAACACGGCTGATCCTCGGCGGATCGCAGGAAAACACGGTTCTTTCCTGCGAAGGCCAAGCCGATCGCGGGCATCACGTAAGCCTCGTGTACGGACCCATCTACGGTCCGGAAGGATCGCTGCTTGCGCGCGTGCGCAGACATGGCGGAATCGAGACGATGGAAACGCCGCACCTCACGCGCCAGCTGAATCCCGTCCGAGACCTTCGGTGTTACTTCGATCTGCGCAGGCTGATTCGCGACTGGAACCCGGAGGTGGTGCACACACATTCATCCAAGGCGGGAATCATCGGCCGGCTGGCGGCGTGGAACCAAGATGTGCCCTGCGTCGTCCATACCATTCACGGGCTGGCCTTTCATCCCTATCAAGCAAAGTGGCGCAACGCCCTGTACATCCTCGCCGAGCGCATCGCGGCAAAGCGATGCCATCGCCTGATCTGTGTCGCCGATGCCATGGGCAAACAAGCGCGAGCCGAACATGTCGGCCGAGCCGACCACTACGTCACTGTGTACTCGGGCATGGAGGTGGATCGGTTCATCAATCCCTGCTGGTCGCGCGCCGAGGTCCGGGCCGAACTCGGCTTTGCTGATGACGACTTCGTTCTCGGCACGATCTCGCGGCTCGCCGAGCTGAAAGGCCACGACGACCTGCTCGATGCGGTATCGCCGCTCATGCGCGAACGGGCGAACCTGAAACTGTTGTGGGTCGGCGACGGGTGGTGGCGCGATCGCCTGCTGAAACGCGTTGCTGACATGGGGCTCATCCGCCGCGTGGTCCACACCGGCTTGGTCAACACCGAACAGATTCCCAGATTTCTGCAAGCGATGGATGCGCTGGCTCACCCCAGCTATCGCGAAGGTCTGCCGCGCGCGGTGCCCCAAGCGCTGCTCAGCGGTGTGGCGGTCATCGTCTATGATGTCGATGGCGCCCCGGAAGCGTGTGTCGAGGGCAAGACCGGGCGACTGGTGCCGCCGGGCGATACTGCGGCCCTGCGCGACGCCGTGCAGTGGATGATGGATCATCCAGCCGAGCGAGCAGAGATGGCCCGCCGTGGGCAAGACGTGTGCCGAACTCGCTTTGATTCCTCCGCGATGATTCAACAACTGGAATCCATCTATATTTCCGTGCTGAAACAAAATACATAGCCCCAGGCATGCCTGGGGCTTTATGATCCAGCGCTATGACAAACATCCTCGTCGTCGGCCCACACCCGGATGATCAAGAGCTGGGGATGGGCGGCACCATCGCCAAGCTCGCCGAACAGGGTCATGACGTTCTGTTGCTGGACATGACCAACGGCGAGCCGACCCCGCACGGCGATCCGCAAACGCGCGCCAAGGAGGCCGCCAAGGCCGCAGACATCCTCGGCGTCCAACGCCGGGGGCTCGATCTTCCCAACCGGGTGCTCCAGTACAGCATTGACGCCCGCCATTTGGTCGCCGGGGTGATTCGTGAACATCAAGCCGAGATCGTTTTCACACCCTGCCTGCCGGACGCCCATCCAGACCACACGGCCACGACGCGCATCGTTGAGGATGCCAGATTTGATGCAAAGCTCACCAAGACTGACCTTCCGGGGGAGCCGATCTATCCGCGCTGGCTGTTCTATTACTACTGCACCCACCTGCGGACGATCCCCCAGCCAAGCTTTCTCCTGGACATCACCGGATACGAGGACCGCAAGCGCCAGGCGATGCTGGCTTACGACAGTCAGTTCGTGCAACCGGCGAAGAACCGACGGATCGTCGAGTGGCTCGACGCCGCCGGAACCTACTTCGGCAGCCGCATCGGCGTCGCCGCCGCGGAACCGTTCTCTACCAAGGAACCACTTGGACTGACGGGATTGAATGTGTTGACGCCGGCGACAGTATGCTGACACATTGAAACCGCTCATTTGCTCGCAATACCCGGGGGCCGGCCACCGTTTGATGTTTGAGTTCGACCGGCCCTACACACCCCCCAGGAGAACCACCACCATGCGAAGCGGTCGCTTACTTGTTGCTATTGCAGCACTTGCGCTCTTATCGGGCAGTTGGGCCTACGGGCAGGACCGGACACCGGACGGCGCCAAGAACGAGCAGCCACAGGGTGATCGGGGCCGACGCCCGTCGCGCGACCAAGTCGATCCCAGCAAGGATGAGGTCTTACAGACAATTCGGGACGCGGTCGCGCCATCTGATGAGCAGATGCAGCAGATCGTTGACCGCTATCGGCAGCTACGCCAGGACCAACGCGACGCAATGCGCCAGGTCATGCGCGGGTCACGAGGCGACGGCCAGCGACGTCGCGACGGTCAGCGACCTCGCGAGCGCAGTGATCGGCAACGTGGCGACCGCCCGGACCGTCAGGCGATGATGAAGACAATTCGTACGGCGGTGGAACCGATCAACGCGCAGTTTCTCAGCGATTGCCGTGCCATCCTGGACGCCGCGCGACAGGAAGCGTGGGACGCGTGCGCCGCTGGATTGGATCTCATGCCCCAGCGGGGGCGAGGCGGCCGCGGCGGCCCCGATCCGGCCAAGGGACCCAATGTTGGTGAGCCAGCCCCCGATTTCGAGTTGGCCGACCTCGACGGCAAGCGGCTCAACCTCAAATCGCTGCGCGGCAAGCCCGTCGTGGTCGAGTTCGGCAGCTATACCTGCCCGGTGTTCCGGCGGCAAGTTGACGGCCTGGCAGCCCTGCGAGCCGAATTCGGTGACGATGTCCAATGGCTCATGATCTATACCGCCGAAGCGCACCCCACGGACGGTCGAGTTGCGCCAATCAACAGCCGCGCCGGCATTGAGATTCCGCAACATACCTCCTTTGAGAAGCGACTGGAATGCGCGAAACTGTGCAAAGAGAAGCTCAAGCTCAAACTGCACGTGCTTGTTGACAGCTTCGATGACAAGGTGACCAAGGCATACGGCGGCCATCCGAACCGAGGCTACGTTGTCGATCGTGAAGGGAAGATCGTCTCCAAGCAGATCTGGATTGAGCCCGTGGCGACGCGCAAAGCGCTCAATGCGATCTTACAGCGCACGGATTCCGAGGCGCCGAAGACTGCGCCGGCTTCGCTATAGCCGCTTCGGTCGGTGGAACCTCCGCCAACCCTCACAAAGAGACGGGGCGCCGTGCCCGACATATGCCTGACCCGATTCGATGATCTGCCGGCGATCCTTGTCATCAGCAACTGGGCGGCGAAGCACACCGCAGCGAACTTTGCGGTGGAGCCGGAGACGCTGCAATCGTGGCGGCAGGATTGGCGCGACACCCACGAGATGTATCCGTGGTTCGTAGCGGTGGATACGCCCTCACCCCCGGCCCCTCTCTCAATGGCAGAGAGGAGTGAGACCCTCCCCCTAACCCCTTCCCTAGGAGGGAGGGGGAATGTTGTTGGTTTTGCCAAGGCCGCGCCATGGAAGGGTCGCTGCGCTTATCACTGGACCGCTGAGGTGACGGTGTATGTGCATCCTGACCACCACGGCCAAGGCATCGCTGCCTCACTGTACAAAGCGTTGATCCCCACACTTAAAGCGCAGGGCTATCACACGCTGCTCGGGGGGATCACCGCGCCGAACCCGGCCAGTGTGCGCCTGCACGAATCATTCGGCTTCCGCCGCGTCGCCTGCTTCGAGCGCGTCGGGTGGAAGTTCGGGAAGTGGCATGATGTCGGCTATTGGGAGGTGGTGCTTGCTGAACAACAACCCCCGCCAGAGCGAGTGCGGCCGGTGGACGAGGTGTTCCCGAGTGATCGCTGCGGTGGGTAAGCCAAACGCAATTCGCATGTCAACCGGCTTGAGGACAAGCCGGCTCGCTACAGCGGGATAAACAACCACGTCAGCAGCACAATGATCACGATGCTGGCGGCGATGCTGAGAAGAAGCATCATCTTCGCACGCGGTGATCCCTTGGCGGCCGCGAGGGGACGACCCTCCTTGGTTCCGTAGCCGGCCCAGCGCAAGGGCAGTCGCGCCAGGCTCTGCTGCCAGCCGGCGAGGCGCCTGCCCCGACAGGCTCGCCAGGTGTAGAGGTTCACAAGAAACGCGATGGCGATGATGTACCCAAGCAAGCCCTGCTTCCAGGTGCCGACTTGGGGCGCGACGATCGACCAGAGCCAGATTGCGAACCCGCCGATCATCAGCAGGCCGATGTAGATCGCCCCGTCGGGGGTGCCGGCGCCTGATCGACCCCGCGCGGAGCCCCCTTTCGGACCGCCCCTGCCATGCGGATTACTCATCGTCCAGCCCCTGCCCTGTGCTGACCCAATCCGGCCGGCAACCCATCCAAAGGTCTGTTCATCTCGCAGGTCGCCGCCATCTTCCTGTGGGCGATGAATTGATGCAAGCCACACGCATTGTGATTCGGTTTCGAGCTACACCGATGGCCTGGCCGCTTGGGCTTCCTACGCCGCCGCTGGCTGGGGCTCATGGAGCACCAGATGGCGCACCAACTCGGCAACGTCAGCGGCCTGCGGGCTGCGGCGCTGTGGCAACAAAACGCTGATCATATGCTCAACGAATTCAGGATCGGGCGCAGGTAGCTGCCAGATGTGAATGTCCGGATGGGCGCTGGGTCGGATCGCCTCGCCGCCGACGAGCAGTTCCTCATGCAGCTTCTCCCCCGGCCTGGCCCCGGTGAAGACGATGCGGACGCGGCCCTGCCCGCAATCTGATCTTCCAGCGTGGGCGTGAATCGATCAGGCACCCCCAAGCGGCGAAGCCGGGTGCGGGATGGCTGCCATCAGCCGGCTCATCACGCTCGGCAAGGCCACCAGCGCCACCAGCCGGCCTTCGGCCAGCGACAATGGCCTCAAGCTCGCTGACCACGGCCAGGACCTCAGCGTCGCCCTGACGTGAGTGTCTCCCGCTGCGTTCGTTGAATCGCCCTCAGCCAGCACCCAGCCAAGCGTGACCGGCGGATGAGGCAGCAGGTCAAGCTGCCGCTCAAGTCGTCGGCAGGTCTCGGACAGACCGATAATGATCGCTTTCTGGCTCACACAACGCCTCCGTGCGGTGCGATCGTGTAAGTAGGTGAGGGGCCTTACCGGCGATTACCGGCCGCCAGCGTCGGTATTTCGGCCGAGATGAGACACCGCCGTCGAGGCGGCGAAACCGGCCACGATCAGGCCCAGCGACACGGCCACCTCCGCGGCTGAGGGGGCGAAGAACTCGGCCTCTCCGATGGCCCGGACTGCAAGGTCGCCGACTGGTACGCCCGGCCTCTGGAACGGCCACAGGCCGACGACTGCCCCCAGCAGGAGCCCCAGCAGCACGCCCAACGTCGCCTTTTCAAATCGATCGAGCAGCAGCTTGATCAAATTGCTCACCGCAACGATGCCGAGCATCATGCCAAGTCCCACGGGAATGAAAACTCGCATCGCCTGGCCGAGCTGCCCCCAATCGCGCTGGGCCACGGCCTCGGTGGCGCTGTCGATCGCGCTGAGAATCACGACGTATTGTCCGAGGATGAGCAGGACATACCCGCCCGAGATGCCGGGAAGGATCATCGCGGAGCCGCCAGCGATTCCCGCCAGCACGAGCATGGCCATGACCCGGTTCGCGTCGGTCGAAGCCGGCGCCGCGCCGCCCGGGTCAGAGACAGCCAGCGCGACCATCGCCGCCAGACCCACGATTGAGCCGACGACCACTGTCGAATCGACAGGACTCAGCAACCGCCAAAGCACCGGCACGCCCCCCAAGGTCAACCCGATGAACAGGCTGTACATGATCCAGCGATGGTCAACGACGAGATCCTTGACGATTCCGGCCAGGCCGACAATCGACACCGCTGCGGCGCACGCCACGCAGCCAAGAAGAAGAAACGTCCTCGCCGAGAACCGAAACGTGGATACTTCGGCAACCCCCCGTATGAACTGCGGGTAGAGGCCGACCGCAAGCAGCATCGTCCCGCCCGATATGCCGGGCACGAGCATGGCCAATCCCATGAGGAACCCGCCGAGGACACCCTTGATAGCGATGGTCGGGCCGTCGGGTTTCGCTGAGCCGAATAATTGCCTGGGCATGGCTGATCGCTCCGGCACGATCGTAGCGATCTCGCTCGGCCCCATCACATGCCCGCCATGACCGATCCAGGCTTCGATCGCCCCCGCTCAACCGACGACGGCATTCGCTACCATGTCATCGACTGTTGCGCTGGCCGATGTGGAGCAGAATCAATGAACGTGCTGGTGACCGGCGGGGCAGGATACATCGGCTCGCATGCGGCGCTGCGACTGCTACAAGACGGTCATCGCGTCATCATCGTCGATGATCTCGCGCGCGGCCGGCGCGGCGCAATCAACGCACTTCAAGACGTAGCCGAGCTGCAATTCCTCGATGCGGACTTCGGCGACAAGCCGGCCATGATCGACCTGATGCGCGATCGCTCGATCGACCTGGTCATGCACTTCGCCGCGCTCACCTACGTGGACGAATCGGTCAGCCAGCCGCTGCGCTATTACCGCAACAACGCTGCCAACGCCCTCTCGCTGCTGGAGGCGATGGAGCAGACCGGCATCAATCGATTTGTCTTCTCCAGCACCTGTGCAACCTACGGCGAGCCGGCCCCGCAGCACATCCCCATCACCGAAGACTGCCCGCAGAGGCCGATCAATCCCTACGGCCGGTCGAAGCTGGCTGTGGAGCAAATGCTCTTTGATCACCTGCACGCAAAGACGGTCGGAGGCGAGGAGTTCGCCTTCGCCACCCTGCGCTACTTCAACGTCGCCGGCAGCGACCGCAACGGCCGCCTCGGTGAGGATCACGATCCGGAAACACATCTGATTCCAATATGCCTTGACGTGGCGCTGGGGAAGCGCGACGCGATCACGATCTTCGGCACCGACTATGACACGCCAGATGGCACCTGTATCCGTGATTACGTGCACGTGGACGATCTGATCGACGCCCATGTCACCGTGATGAACTCGCTCAAGCCCGGCGATGGGCGCGCGTACAACATCGGCATCGGCAAGGGATACTCGGTGCGAGAGATCATCGACGCCGCGCGGCGCGTCACCGCCGTGGACTTTGAGGCCCAAGAAGGCCCGCGCCGGCCGGGTGACCCACCCAACCTCTACGCCGATGCTTCCAAGATCCGCGACGAACTCGGCTGGTCCGCCCAAATCACCGACCTCGACGAGATCATCGCCACCGCCTGGCACTGGCGCCGAAACCATCCCAACGGCTACAAATCAACCGGCCAACTCCCCATTGCCTAGTGGCCGGTGCCTCCTCAATCCCCTTTCCGCGTCGATTTCAGAAGCTGCTTGAGGCTCGAAGGCACGGGCGGGGGTGGCGGCAGATCGACGTCATTGCATTCGACCGCCTTGGCCGCTGCGCAGATTTGCGGCATATAGACTTCGGCAAGGCGGGCCCCGACCCAGAACGCGGCATCGACCTCATCGGGTGACAGTTCCTTGAGAGTCACAAGAGACGACACGACTTCCACCAACGCCTCCTGCTGGGCGAAGTGAACACCCTCGGCGGGCGATGCGGGGCTCAGCACAAACACTTGGACCTCCCGGTCCGACTCAGCCGGCGGAAGGTCCGGCCACAGCAACCCCGCTTTCACCGGATAGGGCTGTTGCAGCCTCGTGGGGCTCGTCCGATCGTACCTTCCTGCGGTATAGAAGCTGTAGATCCATTGATGCATGGCGAAGTAGGAGGTCTGTTGCGCATGCGTCGCCATCTGCGGCACCGACGGTTTGCGCCAGCTTCGCGGCGCCTCCGGAATGACACTGAGATCGGAGATGATCAGAACGCCCGGGACGCGTTGGGAGATCTGCGGGTCGCTGGCAACTTCCCGGAAGTAGTGCTGCAGGCCGGCCAGTCCCAGATTGTCCACGACGCCGCCATCCATGTAGCTTTGGTCGCCGATCCGCACCGGATCGAAGGCCACGGGGAACGCGCCCGAAGCGGCAACCAGCCGCCCGAGCGGCTTCGTGGGGGTATGGCCCGGCCAGAAGGCCTCCCGCGTTCCATCCTGATAACGGGTCGCGTTGAGGATCAGCACGGGCGGGCCCGTCTCATCCATTGTGTCGCCGTGAAAGTAGACGCGGTCGAAGTGGGCAGCGTAGGTGTCGCCGCTGCCATAGTTGGGAATGAGCAACTGCTTGAAAACGGGGAAGAAGTTCGCAAGGTCGTTGGGCAGGCCGGGCTTTGTGCTCTTGAGGTGATCACGAAAGTCCGCCGGCGACCAGCCCAGCGCATAGGTCGCCCCGACGATGGAGCCCCCTGAAACTGTGGACAAGTAATGGATCGGAACGCCCGCCCGGTCCAGAGCCCACAAAAGCCCCGCGTGGGCAACCGCCGCCCGGTAGCCGCCTCCCGACAACGCGACCGCCACCCGCACCGAACCGTCGCTCTCCCAGGAGTCCGACCGGCGCTCTCTCTCGGCGAGCCGTTCCTGGCGCACCAGGCGCTCCTCGGACCGCCGGCTCAGAGCCCCGAAAACCTTGGCGTAGCCGGCATAGATCATGGAGTCGAGTATCCATGCGGCGAGAATCGGCGTGAGGCTCAGCGCGAGGACCCGCTTGAATTGGCCGGCCATCCGTGTTGTGCGCCGATGGAGCCATCTCACGTGCAACGCGCCGACGAGAACATAAGCGACCCCAAACGCGACAGCGCCCCAAAGGGTGGAGAAGCGCCAAAAGATGGCGACTCCGATGATCAGCAACAGGAATCCCCATAGCCACACGCCCCAACGCTCGGCATGGGTGCGAAACCGCCGTCCCTTCTCACTCTCATCGAAGGCCCGAGCCCACGCCACACCAAGGAACGCCGCGGCGAGACAGATGAAGAGGATGAACCAGCGGGTGGCGAGCGCTGAGATGATCGCGAAGCCCAGCGCCCCGAGAAGGATGATTCCCTCCCAGGGCAGAACCTCGACAGCCGGCCGGAGATAGCGCTTGTAAAGTCTTGTCGCTCGAAGACGCTCGATGCGTTTCCTCACCCACCCCGCCAAAGGCCCAGGCCTCATCATCCGAGTTCCCCTTGCCAGATGCTATGAGCACATCCGAGAAAGCGTAAAGAGAGGGAATCCTCTTGTACACTTCGTGAATGGGGAAGCCAATCCGCAGATCAATTCGATGTGGGATGGCTCACAATGCGCGGAAGCCCGCTGTGTGCGGGGCCTTGCAACAATCTGCGACTGGTTGCGTAAGTGAAGAACAATGGAGCCGGGGGGAATCGAACCCCCGTGCTGACTCAACGAAACACTTCGATAACAGTGGTTTCGCGTCCAAGGCGAACCAAGGCGGTGCAGAATCCGGTGCAGTTGACACCGAAAAGGCTCCGATCGACCCCGATCTGGCCCGCCTCATCAATGCTTGGCCGAACCTGCCCGAAGCGATCCGGGCGGGCATCGTGGCGATGGTCCGAGCCTACGATCCCAAGGCATGAGCCGACCGTCAACAAACAGGGCAAACAGTCGCGGCGCTTGCGGCAACGGTTGTGAACGGCTAGGGTGCGGGTGAAGATAGCGCTAACTGAGGCGAGTCCTGTCTTGCCATGTCACGGATGGAGAGACATGGCAGGGCAGTCGAGACCCGGCGGCCCACTGACGCTATGAGCTTCCAAGAGGATCGCGGCAATGGGCATGAATGTTGTAATTGAGGTAATGATTGCTAACTTGAATCGCCACCGCAAGCATCTCGATGATGCAACGATCACCCTGATTGACCAGCTCGTGGAGACGGATGGGCTGCCTGACGAGTCACAAAAGGATGCTCTCTATCTGGCCGAGCGGCAACTGAGGAATGATCTCGGAGATGATGAATACTTCGGAAGGACTTGATCTCAAACTAGGACACTACCGTACCGGTGATGAGCCAGCGTGATGGCATGCCGATCACCCGGATGCTTCGGTAGCCGTCCGAGCTGCCCCGCCTGTGCCGCAGTGGACTGGTAGGCGGTTATAATGCCACCATAGGTGCATGTGACAATGACCAAACCCTCAACTGCCAACTTGCTGGCGGCAACGCTCAATTGCGATCTGAAAGCCATCAAGGACCAGTTGCATGCCGGTGTCGATGTCAACGCCCAGACCGCCGCGGGCAACACGGTGCTGCATGCCGCGGCCCTGGGCGTGGATGCCGACATCGTCGCCTTTCTCATCGAGAACGGGGCCGAAGTCAACGGCCGCGACAAGTACGGGAAGACACCGCTGCATTGTGCGGCACGAATAGGCCACACCGAGATCGCCACTCGACTCATCGATCATGGGGCCAGCGTCAACGCCATGGCCAGCAACGGCTCGTTCCCACTGGACTGGGCGACCAAGTTCGAGAATGAAGACGTTGCCACCCTGCTCCGCGCTCATGGCGGCGAGAACGGCAGGGCCCTGAAGTGACGCAGCCTGCGTCCTGAATCGACGGGTCGTCCTTCACACCGGTGAGGTTGGAAAAGGGTTGGAAAGGGGGTCGGGAGTGGTCGCGCTCGACCCCCTCGTCTGAGGTGCAGTTGAAAGACATGCCGCGCGGCACGCATCCAAACTCGTTAGCGAACCTGCACCCCCGACCCTGGCAGCCTGGTCAGTCAGGCAAC
>JAPUKX010000165.1 GCA_027295435.1 Planctomycetota bacterium
CATCCCGGGCGTCGATCGGGTCGATGCTACTACGGTGGGCTTCCAGGTGGATGAGTATCCCGCCGCGTATCGGATGATCCGGGTGCTGTACAAGCATCTGAGCCAGTAGGAAGTGTGCAGTAGGCAGTAAGCCGGAACGAATCCGGTGCCCACGGCCTACTAAGGACCGCCCACTACCCACGGCCCATTGCCTACTAATCGCCCTGCGACCCCCATACCCCCACAGGCATCTATTTTATCAACATGACCAACGCCGTGATCGCTGCGATCGACGACATAGCCATCCAGCAAGCTAAAGCTGGTGATATCAATGCCTTAGAGCGCGTCTATCGGGCCTATCAGGGCACGGTCTACGCCATGGCCCGGCGGATTAGCCGGACCGCAGAAGACGCAGAGGACGTGCTCCAGGAGACGTTTCTCGAGGTGTGCCGTAGCATGGGTGGCTTTAGGGGCTCGGGTACCGGCAGCCTGACGGCGTGGATCAAGCGGATCGCGGCAAGCAAGGCCCTGATGAAGATCCGCAGAGCAAAGTATCGCGATACGGACGAGTTGTTCGAGGACTCGGCGCCGGCGACGAACTCTGGTGATGTGGGCCTTCGGATGGATTTGGAGTCGGTCATGCAACGTTTGTCGGACACCTCGAGGGCGGTAGTATGGCTGCACGACGTCGAGGGGTACACGCACGAAGACATCGCCGAGCTGATGGGGAAGAGTGTGAGTTTTTCGAAATCCCAGCTTTCGCGTGCTCACGCACGCTTGCGCAAATGGCTAGGTGAGGAGGCGGTATGCTGATTCACTGCACGATGAGCGAGCTGTTGGCCATCAGGGACGGTCAGGGCTCCCAGGCGGCGCTGTGCCACTTGGATGAGTGTGATGAGTGCTGCCATGAGTTGGAGCTGCTGCACCAACGCGTCGCGGCACTGAAAGCGCTCCCCAGCGCCAATGCGCCACGTGATCGTTGGTTGGCCGTACGCGATCAGATCATGGCGGAGCGCGCCAGGGCGAGGCGCCGGTTCGGCGGTTGGCTGGCGACCGCTGCTGCGGCCTCCGTTGCCCTTGCAATTGGGGTTGGTGGGTTGGTTACTCCCGCCGCTCAGGGGCCGGATCCGCTCGCAGAGCTGGTTTCGGAAGCGCAGATGTTGGAGGAGGCTCTTCGCACCATGCGGCCGGAAACCCGCGTGCTCAACGGGCGCACGCTGGGTGCCGTTGCCGCTTTGGAAGACCGCCTCGAGTTGCTGGACGTGCGATTCGAACAAGCACGGCTGCGACGCCTGCCGAGTGACCGGATAGTGATCTTGTGGCGGGAACGCGTCGATTTAATGGACGCCTTGGTGAACGTACACGCCCGGCGGGTAACCTTGATTGGGTTTTGACCCGCCGGCCACTGGATACAGGAGTTGAACGAAATGACAAAGCAGAAATTCTTATTGACGGTCACTGCGTTGGTGCTCGCATTCGGCGTGATGCCGGTGGTTGCGCAGGAGCGGGAGCAACGTCGCGACATCGAGCGACGCATAGACGATCTGCGCGACGAATTACGCCAGCTCGAGCGGGAGCTTGGCGATGTGCGCGGCGACAATCGCTTGTTCAGAGGGTTGCTGACCTTGGCGACCAACCGTGCCCAGCTCGGGGTGTTCGTCCAGACGGAAGCGGATCCGGCGACCGACGACATCGGTGCGTTACTACAGTCGGTGAACGAGGGAGGGGCTGCCGACGAAGCCGGATTGCAAGACGGCGATATCGTCACGTCATTCGACGGCGAACGGCTGGCCGGCCGATATCCGGCCGCCGGCCGGAACGAATCGGAGCCGGCCAGAAAGTTGATCGACCTGATCGCCGAGAAGGAACCTGGAGACGAGGTCACAGTCGAGTATCGGCGTGACGGCCAGACGCACAACACCGTGGTGACGCTGGGCGAACCAGGGGGATGGTTTACATCGTTTGGCAGGTCCGGGTTCGAGGTGGTGAGCCCGCCGGGATTCAACCGGGTCCCGTGGCCGGACGTGCGAATTTTCGGAAACGCCGACGGCAGAGGATTCCAGGTGCTCTCTCTATTCGGTGACCCCTGGTCTGACATCGAACTGGTGAGACTCAGCGAAGACCTGGGCCGCTATTTCGGCACGGCGGAAGGACTCCTGGTGATTGCCCCGCCCGAGGACGAGGAAATGAACCTCCGGGCCGGCGATGTCATTCTGAACATCGATGGGCGCGACCCTCGTACGCCGTCCCGAGCGCTGCGGATCCTCAGGTCCTACGAAGAGGGTGAGACGATCAACCTCGAGATCATGCGCGACCGGAATCGCATGACGGTATCGTACGCGGTGCCCGAACGCGAAGACCATACGGTGCGACGATACGACTGGAATTGGGAGCAGCGCTAGCCCCACGACCGGAATAAGCAGGCAGAACGGGCGGGGCAGTCGATGCGGCTGCCCCGCTTTTTTCATCCCCGACGGTCCTTCGGGGCCCCTCCGACCCCGCCTTGCCAAGACGAATCACACGATATATCTTACTAGATATATCGTGTAAGATATATCGCCTCGATGTAT